>JADLAI010000188.1 GCA_020848295.1 Flavobacteriales bacterium | reverse complement strand
GTGCTGCATCAGGTGGCCATCGACCACATGGAGGTTATCGCTAACGACAAGGAACTCATCAGGTCGTTCTTCCAAGACCCTCATGTCGTGTACGCCGCATGAAAACCAATTCCCACCGACTCAATAAGCGCGCTCACATCCCACAGTTGCACGGCTGGCTGAAGAAGATCCTCGTGGACGGCAGCAGGCTCTGTAGGTGCTCCATCTCCGGCACCTCGAACTGGATGGCACGCAGATCGAGGTAGCGCAGTGCTTGCATGTCGGCCATCTCCTCCGGGAAGTCGGCCAGGTCGTTGTCCCACAGGTCCAACGAGACCAATTCGGTGAAGGCGCCCACGCATTGGGGTAAACCCGTAAGCGCGTTGCGACTCAGGTCAAGGCGTTTCAGATGGGTGAGTTCGCAGAAACCCTTGGGCACGGCCGCGAGCTTGTTCTTCGAGGCCCGGAACTCCTGTAGGAACTTCAACTCACGCAAGCGCTCCGGCAGCTCCTTCAGCTTGTTGTTGCTCAGGTCGAGCGCGTTCAGGTTCTTCAACCGGAACACCCCTTCGGGCACTTCCTTCAGCTTCTGACCAGAGAGGTCCAATCGGTACACCTGGTCGGGGTTCTCCAGGGCTTTCTCCAGGCTCCGGTAGGTGCGCATACTGTCCAGCGCCACAGCTTCCAATAGTTGCGCGTGAAGGGAGGATGTCAACACCAGTACGAAGAGGAACAGAAGGAACCTTTGCGGTTCCACCATGGAACGCAGGGTCCTCTGCGAGAGACCCAGCGCAGGTTTGGCACACTCACACCCTCGCACGGCCACCGAAACTCCCATATTGCTCTTCATGATCTAAGGCGTTGACGTGCTACAGCCTCATCCAGTTGCATCTGCTTCTTCAACGCTTCCAGGCCATCGAATCGCATGTCGCCACGCACCCGCTCCAAGAACCGCACCGTGATCGCTTCGCCGTACAGGTCGCGGTCCAGGCCGAAGATGTTCACTTCCACGCTCAACTGCGGCACGGCCTGCTCAATGGTGGGCCGTTCGCCGATGTACAGCATGCCCCCGAAACGGCCTTCGCGCAGCTCCACCTGCACCACGTACACCCCATGCGCAGGGACCAGTTTGAAGGGGTCGATGCCACCGATATTGGCTGTGGGGTAGCCGAGGGTTCGTCCGAGTTGATCGCCCTTCACCACCACGCCGGAGAGTGCGTACGAATAGCCGAGCTGCTCATTGGCCGTGTCGATGTCGCCATCCAGTAACGCTTGGCGGATCTTGGTGCTGCTCACTTTCACATGGTCCACTTCCTGTGCCGGGATCTCTTCCACCGTGAAGTCGTAAGCCTCGCCATACTGATGCAGCACGCGCAGGTCGCC
The DNA here is from genome assembly GCA_020848295.1 of Flavobacteriales bacterium. Classification (GTDB taxonomy): domain Bacteria; phylum Bacteroidota; class Bacteroidia; order Flavobacteriales_F; family PHOS-HE28; genus PHOS-HE28. Next base: position 4,610 of record JADLAI010000188.1, on the reverse strand, counting down.
TTCGCGGTTGCGTCCGAAGCGGTGGTCGTAACCGATCACCACCGCATGCACGCCGATGCCGCCCACGAGCACATCGCGCACGTATTCCGCAGCGTGCATGCGCGAGAATTCCCGGCTGAAGGGCACCACGAGCAGATGATCCAAACCGGCCGCCTCCAAGAGCGCCACCTTCTCCTGTTGCGTATTCAGCAGCTTCAGGTCGTTGTCGCTGGGGAAGAGCACCATGCGCGGGTGGGGGTGGAAGGTGAAGAGCACACTCTCGCCACCCTCCTTACGGGCCACGGCCGTGAGCCGTTCCAGGATCTTGCGGTGGCCTCGATGAACCCCATCGAACGTGCCGGTGGTGAGCACGGGGCGACGAACGTTCTTGAAGGCGGCGATGTCGGTGTGGACCTGCATGGGCGGGGCGAAGGTCGGGGTGAATGCGGAATGCATTGGAACGCTGATGACGCTGATCGGACTGATGAACGCTGATTTATCCGACATGTAACATGAAGTTGAATGCAGGAGAGCCCGGCTCAGCGCCGATCCGCATTCATCTGCGTCATCTGCGTTCCATGTTTTTCCCCACACTCTTTCAACATCCTATCCACATCATTGGTCCATCCGGGGCCAAGCCCTACCTTTGCGGCCGCAAATGCGGATGCATCCGCTTGCCGAACAGCACAACTCCCTCATGTCCAAGCACATCGGAAAAGTCGTACAGGTCATCGGACCAGTGGTCGACGTTCGCTTCGAGGCCGGTAAGGACCTGCCCAACATCTACGATGCACTCCACGTGACCCGTCCGGACGGTAGCGTGCTGGTGCTGGAGACCCAACAGCTCACCGGTGAGGACACCGTGCGTGCCATCTCCATGGAAAGCACCGATGGCCTGAGCCGTGGCGCCGAAGTGGTGGCCCAGGGCCAGCCGATCAGCATGCCCGTGGGCGATGCGATCAAAGGACGCCTCTTCAACGTGGTGGGTGCACCCATCGACGGCATGAAGGAGGTGAAAAGCGGCAAGAGCTACCCCATCCATCGCGATGCCCCCAAGTTCGACGAACTGAGCACCAGTACCGAGGTCCTCTTCACGGGGATCAAGGTGATCGACCTGATCGAGCCCTACGCGAAGGGGGGTAAGATCGGCTTGTTCGGTGGTGCCGGTGTGGGCAAGACCGTGTTGATCCAAGAGCTGATCAACAACATCGCCAAGGGCTACAGCGGCTATAGCGTGTTCGCCGGCGTGGGTGAGCGTACCCGCGAGGGGAACGACCTGCTCCGCGAGATGATCGAGAGCGGCATCATCAAGTATGGTGACGACTTCGTACACAGCATGGAGAAAGGCGGCTGGGACCTGAGCAAGGTGGACTACAGCAAGCTCGAGAGCAGCCAAGCCACCTTCGTGTTCGGCCAGATGAACGAACCTCCTGGAGCCCGTGCCCGTGTGGCGCTGAGCGGTCTCACCCTCGCCGAATACTTCCGCGATGGCGATGAGCAGAGCGGCGGCCGCGACATCCTCTTCTTCGTGGACAACATCTTCCGCTTCACCCAGGCGGGATCCGAAGTGTCGGCTCTCCTCGGTCGTATGCCGAGCGCCGTGGGTTACCAGCCCACCCTGGCCACCGAGATGGGCGCCATGCAAGAGCGCATCACCTCCACCAAGCGCGGCTCCATCACCAGCGTACAGGCGGTGTACGTACCTGCGGATGACTTGACCGATCCCGCTCCCGCTACGACGTTCGCCCACTTGGATGCGACGACCGTATTGAGCCGGAAGATCGCCGAGCTGGGCATCTATCCTTCCGTGGATCCGCTGGACAGCACCAGCCGGATCCTCACCCCCGCCATCGTGGGCAACGAGCACTACGATTGTGCCCAGCGCGTGAAGGCCCTGCTCCAGCGCTACAAGGAGCTTCAGGACATCATCGCCATCCTCGGTATGGACGAATTGAGCGAGGACGACAAGATGAGCGTGTTGCGCGCACGCAAGGTGCAGCGCTTCCTGAGCCAGCCCTTCTTCGTGGCCGAACAGTTCACCGGGCTGCCCGGCGTGATGGTGCCGATCGAAGAAACGATCAAAGGCTTCAACATGATCATGGACGGCGCCATGGACGAGTACCCCGAAAGCGCCTTCAACCTGAAAGGCAACATCGAGGACGTGATCACCGCCGGTAAGAAAATGCTGGCCGAAGCGGCGAAAGCCTGAGCCTCACCCCCGGCCCCTCTCCCGAGGAGAGGGGAGGAATGCCCCAGACCAGAACACGCGAAATGAGAGTAGAGATCATTACTCCGGACAAGGAACTCTTCAAGGGCGAGGCCAAGAGCGTGACCGTGCCCGGCGTGGACGGCAGCCTGGGCTTCTTGAACAACCATGCCCCCCTGATCACCGTGCTGAAGGCCGGCGACGTGAAGGTGAAGACCGATGGTGGCGTAGAGACCTTCGCCGTGAAAGGCGGCGTGGTGGAGGTGAGCCACAATACCGTGATCGTGCTGGCCGAATAAGCCGGAACTATCAACGACAACGGCGCATTCCCTGGCGGAGTAATACTCAGTCGAGGGGGAGCGTTGAGGAAGGCGTCCGCAAGGGCGCCTTTCGTCGTTGGGGCGGTACTTGTACTGTTGTAACGCGGATGAAGCGGATGAAGCAGATGAACGCTGAGCCGAATGAACCTGGCGTGCCCTTGGCGGGCTTGGCGCCTTGGCGGTGGATAATGGAACGCTGATGACGCGGATGTAGCAGATGAACGCTGTTCGAAATGAGCTTGGCTCTGCCCAGGTGCGCTTGGCGACCTATCGGTGAACGATGGAACGCTGATGACGCCGATCAAGCAGATGAACGCTGAGCCGAATGAACCTGGCGTGCCCTTGGCGGGCTTGGCGCCTTGGTGGTGGATAATGGAACGCTGATGACGCCGATCAAGCAGATGAACGCTGAGCCGAATGAACATGGCGTGCCCTTGGCGGGCTTGGCGCCTTGGCGGTGGATAATGGAACGCTGATGACGCGGTTGAACGCTGGCCTGAAGCAGGTCCAACCCCGCATGTGAAGAAGGTGGCGTGGATCCGATACCTATCGGACATGTTCCGCAAGGGCCGTGTTGGAGCCGATCAATGCCCGTGGATCAGGGCAGTATCCAGTGCAGTTGGGTGCGATCGTCCAAGGCACGTACATCCTCGACCTGCAAGTGGGTGGAAAGCGCTTGGAGCGAATGCGCAGATCGACAGCGCACCGGGCAAGGGCACCACGGTGAGCGTGGAGTGGGCGGTGGTGGAGTGATCCGGCTCCTGGGCGTCAGCGAATGGTCATCGATCCCACAACCAGGTCAAGGGGACGGCCAGATCATGTGCTCCATCCATCGGGAATGCGCTCTGGCCCGCGTAGAGCAGTACGCCACCTTGCCAATCGCGTCCGGCACGATCAGCAAGCCGTCGCAGCCCTTGCCCATCGGCGGGCATTGCGGTCGCGCCGGCCTTCACTTCCACGCCCCAGGTCTTGCGCCCCTTGGTGATCACCAGGTCCACCTCCACCTGGTCCTTGTCCCGGTAGTGCCAGAAGCGGAGGTCGGGGTCGGTGCAAGCGCCCTGTGCCATGAGTTGCTGCACCACGTAGGTCTCCAGCAGGTGGCCGAAACGCTCACGCCGTGCGTTGTGGTCCGCCGTGCCCAGGCCGGAGAGGGTGGCTGCCAACCCGCTATCCAGCACATGCACTTTCGGGGTCTTGATCAATCGCGTGGCTTCGTTGCGGTGCCACGGCGGCAGGCGGCGGATCAGGTACAACCGTTCGCATACGGCCAGGTAACGATCCACCGTCTCACGACGCATGTCCAGATCGTTGCTGAGGCCTGCCACATTGAGCAGTTCGGCCGTGCGCAGCGCGAGCAATTCCATCAGGCGGCCCACCATGGCCACATCGCGAACACGGGTCACATCCTGCACATCGCGCTCCAGCAACGTGCGCAAGTAGGAACGATGCCACGCGCGTGCGCGGACCTCCGTGCGCGCCACGGCTTCGGGGAAACCACCGGCCACCACGCGCCTCGCTATATCCGTGCTATCGCCCTTGGTCGTGGCGGCCAGCTTGGGCTTCAGTTCGCCTGCGAGCAGCTGTGCCAGGAAGCGGCCCGGCTTGCGGGCCAGCTCAGCGGCGGTGAGCGGATCCAGCTGAAGCACTTCCATGCGCCCGGCCAGCGAGTCGCCCAGCTTGGGCAGCAACAAGAGGTTGGCCGAGCCGGTGAGGACGAAACGTCCGGGACGCCGGTCGCGGTCAACGGCCAGTTTCAGGGTGCGCAGCAGCTCCGGCACGCGTTGCACCTCATCCAGGATGGCCCGTTCCGGCAAGGCCGCCACGAAGCCCGTGGGGTCCTGCTGCGCGAAGGCCAGCGTGGCCGCGTCATCGAAGCTCAGGTAGGCGTAACCCGGCTCCAGCGTGCGTGCCAGCGTGGTCTTGCCGCATTGGCGCGGACCCAGGATGCACACCACCGGCGTATCGCTCAGTGCGAGCCGCAGGCTGGCGGCCAGGTGGCGGGGATAGTCGGGCATGGCATTCGGATGGCCGACGAAGATAGCGTCCAATTGCCGGTTCAGCAAGCGTCCAATTGCCGGTTTACTGACCGTCCAATTGCCTATTGG
>JADLAI010000187.1 GCA_020848295.1 Flavobacteriales bacterium | reverse complement strand
GCGGTCCGGCACGCTGGATCCTCCCGCTGTGGGCCCTTGCGCCATTCGTCATCGGTTATGCGTACAGCGTGTGGCGCTCCCCCGTGCTGCAATACAGTGTATTGCTCTTCAGCTTCCCGTTCCTGCTTTACTGGGTGTTCGGTGGATCGCGCACCATGGGGCGGAACTTGACATGGTCCTGGGCCGGCCTGGTCGCCTGCACGGCCTCGATCACCCTGTTCACCTGCCGTGAACACCACCTTGTCTTCCGCGATACGCCCTATGCCGCCATGGTGCGTGTGGCCAGTGGGGCGCTCCGGAACAACGATGCCGACCACACGTTGGTCCTCTTCGATGCACCACGGCCACAGGTCGAATTCCACTTGCGGCGATACGACTTGATCGATCATTCGGCGATCCATTGGCCGCCTGAATTGAAGGCGGATGAACTGGAGCGCCTGATCAACGACACGACCGTGACCCAGGTCGTTCTTGGCACCACCAACGGGTGCGAAGCGGACCGCCTGGCCCAACTACAGGCCCGGTTCCCCTACATCCGAACGATCGAGGACCATGTGGAAGGACAGGTTCATGTGTTCGCGCGTACCCCGGCCAGCGCGGACCGAAAGGACCGCCGCGCATTGGCCGAACTTTCCCCTGGTCGGCGTATGGGTGACCAAAGGATCCCCATGGACCTGCCGATGGTGCATGATGGTGCCACACGAACCTCCGGTTGGGACCTCACCGGTCGTGAATATGGGCCAAGCCTTCACCATCGGATGGATCCCACCAATTCGAGCGAGGACCTCTATGAAGCCGAGGCCCTGGTCTCCCGTGTGGATACGGCGGACCATCCGACACTTGTCCTTCAGCTGCAGATCGGGGACAGTACAGTGATCCATCGGGCCACGGCAGCAACGACCATGGGGGATCAGGTGCTGATCACCGCTGCCCTGTCCCCCTCATGGGTGAGGGAGATCCGCGATCCGGTCCAGCTATCGGCATACATGCACAACAGCGCCAAGCGTAGCCTGATCGTACATCGCATCAGACTGTACCAGCGTCGCCATGATCCCGTGCGGGATGCCTTGCTACAGCCGATCACCGACCTCGGCTTCCTGCCAAAGTGAGCCCTTGCCCGCGATGGGTGATCCGTCACGGCCGACCGACGCTGGGAAAGACGAAGGGGCCGCCCTATTGGAGCGACCCCTTCTGCGCCATTTGTCGGGATCAGAGCTTGAAACTGAGTCCGATGCCGAGCGTTTCCTTGAATTGGGTGGCCGGTCCCAGATAGGTCAGCCCAGCATCATCGGTACGCGGTAGTTTCGTATCGTGGTCGTAGATGAGCAACGTGTTCAAGGTAGCGGCGAACCACTCGTTCACCTTGAAGGTCCACAGTGTTTCCCAGGTCACATCGATGTTCTGCGGGTTGCGGAGGTAATTGCTGAAAAGATCGCCCCGGGTGAGGAAGGTGATGTTCTTGGCCAGTTCGCGCTGGTATTGCAAGCGTAGATAACCACCGAGTTCCAGTTCGGACGTACTACCATTGAGCACACCATAGACCCGGTCGTCAGGCCCCAGGCCCTCAAAGAGCTTATCGTCGGTCACCACGACCAACCGAGCGGTAGCGGGCGAAAAGAAGACGGAGAAGTTCGGATTGGGGCGATGGTCGAGACCAACGCCAAGTACGGTGTACGCCGGGGCCAGCAGGTTCGATATCCGCGTACCGGTGGCGTTGAAGCCTTCGGTGAACTGGGTACGGAACTGGAACACTCCGGCCAGGTAGAGGCTCTTCTTCAACTCGTAGCCGTACTTGCTGTTCAGTTCGATCCGGTCGTCGGTCTTTTGCGGGTCGGATCCGTTGTGGACATGTTGACCACCGAAAGCGAGCACCAGGCTATTGTCCCATGCCCGACGCCCCTTCTTCCAATTTGCCGTACCGTTGAACATGGCGATCCCACTCACGGAACTGAAACCACCGGCCGCCCAGTTGGTCAGGTTCACCTGGGTCATGTTGATATTGATGATGCCGCTTCGTGTCCACCCGTCGGGGATGGTATCGGCAGGCGCACCGGCCTGCATGGCTTTGGAGGACGCGTCACGCGCCCCTTTGTCCACATCGTTCTGTCCGATGGTGGGCAGCGCGATGGAGAGCGCGAGAAGAAAGGTCAAGGTGGTTCGCTTGTTCATGATCAACGGGTTCATTGGGTGATGTGCATGCTTGGGCGCGGTCCTTCGATGCCGGCCGCTTGGAGCGCGATGATGCCTTTTTCGAGTACCCCGAAGTATACGGTCCAATAGTCCTTCGGATCGCACCAAGGGCGCACAGCGAGCTCGATCCCTTCCAGGTTCAACTTATTGACCGTGACGGACGGGGCGGGGGTCTGGAGCACCAAAGGCTCCTCGCGCATCACCTTGTCAAGCACCTCGCGCACCTTTTCGAGCGGTTGTCCATAGGCCACGCCCATCGTGAGGTCAACACGCATCCGGCCCTCGGCGCTGTAGTTGATGATGTTGCCATTGGCCATGGGACCATTGGGGATGATGGCGGTCTTGTTCTCCGAGGTGAGCAGGATGGTGGTGAAGATCTGGATCTCCTTCACCGTGCCAAGCACCCCCTGGGCATCGATGAGGTCGCCCACCTTGTAGGGTTTGAAGAGCAGGATGAGCGTACCCCCGGCGAAATTGGCCAGCGTTCCTTGCAAGGCGAGACCCACGGCCAGACCGGCAGCACCCACGATGGCCACGAAGCTGGTGGTGGCCACACCCATCATCTGGATCACCGTGAGGAAGAGCAGGACGCGGAGGGAGATGGTGACCAGGCTATGCAGGAACCGTTTCAAGGTGGGTTCCACCCCACGGCGGTCAAGCACCTTGTTGAGCACCTTGGCGAGCATGCGGATGAGGAGGGTGCCGACCCAAAGAACGAGGAGGGCAACGAGCACTTTGGGGCCATAGGTCATGACCAATGCCATGCCCTTCTCACTCCAGGTTGTAAGTTGATCGACGGGTTGTTCCAGGGTTTCCATCTGTGGTTTCGTGGTTGATCGATACGCGGTGTATCAGGCGAAAGGACCGTTGTGATCCTCCGGTTGTCGGGGTGTACCGGGAGCGTGCTCGGTCGTAGGTCCTCCTTCATCAAGCACTTCGATGCGTTCGGTCACCAGTCGGTTGGTTGGGATCAGCACCAGCCGGTCCTCCTTCCGGAGGGTGAGGCGGATGCTGTCGATCTGTTCGACCACGCCTTCGTCCTCCCCTACCCGCAGACGCATGCCGGG
>JADLAI010000186.1 GCA_020848295.1 Flavobacteriales bacterium | reverse complement strand
CCATGCCCATCGCCCCCAACGACCCCAAGCTGCGCTCCTGGATCAACGTCCCCAAAGGCAGCGACTTCCCCATTCAGAACCTGCCCCTCGGCATCGCCGCTTGGAACGGTGAACCACCCGTGCCCGCCACTCGCGTGGGAAACACCGTGGTGGACCTGAGCATCCTCGCCGATGTGGCCCTGCTCGATGGGCTGGGGATCCCACGGGAGGCATTCCTTGAACCAACGTTGAATGCGATCATGGCCTGCGGTAAGCCGGCTGTACGTGCCTTGCGCCAACGACTCAGCGAGTTACTGCGCGAAGGCAATACCTCCTTGCGCGACGATAACCCGTTGCGCGAAGACGCCCTGTTGCCCAACGACCAGGTTGCCATGCATGTGCCCGTGGAGGTGGGCGACTACACCGACTTCTACAGCAGCCGGGAGCATGCCACCAACGTGGGCACCATGTTCCGTGATCCGGCGAACGCGTTGCTGCCCAATTGGCTGCACCTGCCTGTTGGCTACCATGGACGCGCGAGCAGTCTGTTGACGAGCGGCACTCCGATCCATCGTCCCATGGGGCAAACGCGTCCGGACCCCAACGCACCGCCCGTATTCGGCCCAACGAAGCAACTGGACTTCGAGCTCGAAGTGGGCTTCTTCACCTACCCCGGCAAACCGCTCGGCCAACGCATCAGCACGGCCGAAGCAGAGGATCACATCTTCGGGCTGGTGCTCTTCAACGATTGGAGCGCACGCGACATCCAGAGCTGGGAGTACGTGCCCCTGGGGCCTTTCCTGGCCAAGAACTTCGCCTCGTCGATGTCGCCATGGGTGGTGCTGCTGGATGCGCTGGAACCATTCCGGACCGCAGGTCCGGTGCAGGACCCCGAGCCCCTCACCTACCTGAGAGCCACGGGGGCGGGCGCGTTCGACATCAACCTGGAAGTGCGGATCGCACCGGAGAACGAAGCACCGACCGTCGTCTGCCGGAGCAACTTCAAACACCTGTACTGGAGCATGGCCCAGCAACTGGCGCACCACACGGTGAATGGCTGCAACGTGCGCTGCGGCGACCTCATGGCCAGTGGCACCATCAGCGGTCCCACGCCGGACAGCTTTGGCAGCATGCTGGAACTCACCTGGCGCGGCACCAAGCCCATCACCCTGGCCAATGGCGAAGAGCGCAAATTCATCGCCGATGGGGACACGGTATCCATGACCGGCCATTGCGAGAAGGACGGGGTGCGCGTCGGTTTCGGTAGCGTGGACTCCAAAGTGCTGCCCGCCATTCCCTTCGCTTAGGCTGCGTATGCTACAGGGACGGCAATACTGAAGCGGTGCGTGCAATGGTCTGAGCGTGCAGGCGTGCGGGGGTGAAAGGCGCTTCCCTCCCACGCTCGCATGCCTTCATCGCTCCACACAATGGCCGCCCCACACCTTCTTCATCACCGGCTCATTACTGATCCGGTGGTGAAGATCCGGTCGTTGCACCCCACTCAGCCACCAAGGGTGAAAGGGTGCGAAAGTGCGAGGGTCGACCGCTCCGCACCCTCGCACTTTCGCACCCTTTCACCCTTGATCGACCGTTTCTTCTCCACCGTGTCAGTAACTTTGATGGCATGGAATTCTTCGCCCCCTACATGGACCGGATCGCCGAGCTGTGCCGCCAGCACCATGTGGCATCGCTCCATGCCTTCGGATCGGCCGCCCGGGGATCGTTGCAGCCCGATAGCGACGTGGACCTGCTGATCGATCTGCCGATGACCGACGCGCATGAATACGCCGACAGCTACTGGGCACTGCTCGATGGATCCGAATCGCTTTTCAACCGCCCGGTGGACCTGCTCGAACGGAAGAACGTGAAGAACCCGTACCGCGAACGCCTGATCGATCGCGACAAGGTGGCGCTGTATGGAGCTTGAGGTCAAAGCCTGGCTGTTCGACATCCTGCAAGCCATACAGGTTATCGACATGTGCATCGCTCCGGGGACGACGTACTCCTCCTTCGAGCGGGACCGGCGTACACAACTCGCTGTTGAACGCTCCATCGAGAAGATCGGCGAAGCCATGCGGCGCATCCTGGATCAGGATCCCGCCATCGTGATCACCAACGCCAGGCGCATCGTGCAGACCCGCAACAAGATCATACACGAATACGACGCTATCAACCTCACGTTCCTTGGCGGATATGCGAACGGGACATCCCGGTGCTGCGAACGGAGGTGGAAGCTCTGCTGAACGACCATGGATAAGGGCCGCCACACCGAGGGATCTCCCTCGAAGGAAAAGTCTTCCATGCCTCCGATCGACCTGGAGAAGGAGCGGGCGGAGATCCTGCGCCGGTACCGGGGCTTGCTGCGAACGATCCGTGGCGAACGCACCCCCGAGGACAACCGGATGATCCGGAAGGCCTTCAATATCGCGGTGGAGGCGCACAAGGAGCAGCGGCGCAAGACCGGCGAACCGTACATCTACCACCCGATCGCCGTGGCCCGGATCTGCGCCGAGGAGATCGGCCTGGGAACCACCAGTGTGGTGGCCGCGCTCATGCACGATACGGTGGAGGACACCGACCTCACCCTGGACGATGTGCGCGATCTCTTCGGCCCCACGGTGGCCACCATCATCGATGGGCTCACGAAGATCAGTGGCATGCAGTTCGGCACGGACAGCATCCAGGCCGAGAACTTCCGCAAGGTGCTCATGACCTTGGCGCAGGACGTGCGCGTGATCCTGGTGAAACTCGCCGACCGCCTGCACAACATGCGCACCCTGGACAGCATGGCGCGGGACAAACAGCTGAAGATCGCCAGCGAGACCCTGTTCCTGTACGCACCGCTGGCACACCGCCTCGGGCTGTATTCCATCAAGAGCGAACTGGAGGACCTTGCATTGAAGTTCAAGGAACCCGCGATCTACGAGGACATCAGCCAGCGCCTGAAGAAGGGGGAGGCCGTGCGCCGTCGTTTCATCAGCCGCTTCATCCTGCCCATCCGCGAGGCCATGGACAAGGAGGGATTCACGTACGACATCAAGGGGCGGCCCAAGAGCATCCACAGCATCTACAACAAGATGCTCAAGAAACACGTGGCCTTCGAGGAGGTGTACGACGTCTTCGCCATCCGCATCATCGTGGATACGCGGCCCGAACTGGAGAAGGCCGATTGCTGGAAGGTGTACAGCATCGTAACGGACTACTACCAACCGAACCCGGACCGCCTGCGCGACTGGATCAGCACGCCGAAGACCAACGGGTACGAAAGCCTGCAGACCACCGTGATGAGCCCCGGTGGGCGCTGGGTCGAGGTGCAGATCCGCAGCAAACGGATGGACGAGATCGCGGAGATGGGCCTGGCCGCGCACTACCGCTACAAGGACGACGAGGAGCACACCAGCGCGCTCGATAGCTGGTTGGGCCGCATCCGCGAGATGCTCGACGATACCGGGGGGAATGCCATTGATTTCGTGCGCGACTTCAAACTGGACCTCTTCAGCGACGAGATCGTGGTCTTCACCCCCAACGGCGAGATGCGCAACCTGCCCGCCGGTGCCACCGCCCTGGACTTCGCCTTCGAGATCCATACCCAGATCGGGAAACACTGCATCGGGGCCAAGGTGAACCACAAACTGGTGCCCTTGAGCCAACCCCTGAAGAGCGGCGACCAGATCGAGATCATCACCAGCAAGAAACAACAACCCAAGGAAGACTGGCTCACCTATGCGGTGACCGCCAAGGCCAAGCACCGCATCAAACAGGCCTTGCGCGAGCAGAAACGCAAACTGGCCGTGGTGGGCCGCGAGGTGGTGCAACGCCACCTGCGCGGCTGGGGTGCCCGCGTGGACGACACCAACGTGACGGTGCTGATGGAACACTTCGGCCGGAAGGACCCCACCGACCTGTACTACCAGGTGGCACGTGGGAAACACCAACTGGAACACATCGCCGACCTGCAGGTGAGGGGTGGACGGATCACACTGCCCAAGGCCGTGCGGAGCGAGGATGAACGATCCCTGGAGGAGGTCGTTGCCGAGATCCGCGGTGGCGATAAGAACGCCGCCCTGGTGCTCGGCGATGACCTGGAGCGGATCCACTACCAGCTCTCCAGTTGCTGCAACCCCATCGCCGGCGACGATGTGTTCGGCTTCATCAGCCCGGATGATGGCATCAAGATCCACCGCGTGAACTGTCCCAACGCGGTGCAGTTGATGAGCAACTTCGCCTACCGCATCGTGAAGGCCCGCTGGAAGGGCAAGGATACCGTGGAGTTCCTGGCCAGCATCCGCTTCAGCGGTATCGACGAGGTGGGGCTGGTGAACAAGATCACCAGCATCATCAGCCACGAGCACAACGTGAACATGCGTGCCATCAGCTTCGAGAGCAATGACGGCATCTTCTCAGGCAAGGTGATGGCCTTCGTACACGATACCGACCACCTGGACTCGCTCATGGAGAAATTGCGCCGGGTGCGCGGGGTGCGCAGCGTGGAGCGGGCGGAGCATTGAACCCGCCCTGGCAGCGCGGTCGTGCCGTCCTGAAAGCCATGGCCTTGGGGCCTCGCGGGCACCCTGCCAGCAAGCGGTTCCCGGCTGGTAGCAGACCATTACCTTTGCGACCATGGTGGTGGGGGACCAACAGACCAGTGTGCAACGGATCTTCAGCGAGTACCTGGAGCGCCACGGGCACCGCAAGACACCCGAGCGGTTCGCGATCCTGAGCGAAGTGTACGCCCACGACGGCCATTTCGACATCGAGCGGCTCTATGGCCGCATGAAGGTGAAGAAGTACCGGGTGAGCCGTGCCACGTTGTACAACACCATGGACCTCCTTCTGGATTGCGAACTGGTGCGCCGCCACCACTTCAATGGGGCCCACTCCCAATTCGAACGTTCGCATGCCTTCCGCCAACACGACCACCTGATCTGCATCCGCTGCGGCCAGGTCCAGGAATTCTGCGACCCACGCATCCAACAGATCCGCAACACCGCCAGCGATGTGATGGGGTTCGAGGTGCGCTACCACACCCTGCAGATCCATGGGACCTGCGCCAGCTGCCAAGAAAAACGACAACGACCATGACCGTGACCGACCGCCCGATGTTCGATCTCGCTGTTTCCGCCGAACGGAACTGCAAGGTATTCCACCTCAAAGGGCGCCTGATGGACCAGCAACAGGCCGACCGCCTCATGTCCACCCTGGATGATGAACTGGGTGGTGATCACAAGACCGTGATCCTGGACATGACCGAACTCCAGTACATGAACAGCACCGGGCTGAACATCCTGATCAACGTGCTCACCCGCACCCGAAATGCCGGTGGCGACACGCTCATCGCCGGTGTTTCCAACAGCGTGCGCCAACTCTTCCTGGTCACCAAGCTCGACACGGTGTTCACCATGACGGCCACGATCGATGAGGCGGTGGCCAAACTGAACGCATGACCGCACGGATGGATGTGCTCCTGGGTGCCCAATGGGGCGACGAGGGCAAGGGCAAGGTGGTCGATGTGGTCGCACCGGATTACGACATCATCGCGCGCTTCCAAGGGGGACCCAACGCGGGCCATACCTTGATCTTCGATGGCCGCAAACATGTGCTCCACACCATTCCGAGCGGCGTGTTCCGCGAGGGCACGGTGAACCTCGTTGGAAATGGCGTCGTGATCGATCCGGTGACCCTGGTGAAGGAGATACGCGACCTGGAGGCGGCCGGTGTTGATGTGCGGAAGAACCTGCTCATCTCACGTCGTGCGCACCTGATCCTCCCGACGCATCGTGCGCTCGATGCGGCCAGTGAGGCGGAAAAGGGGGTCGGCCGGATCGGTAGCACCCTGAAGGGCATCGGGCCCACGTACATGGACAAGACCGGGCGCAATGGTTTGCGTGTGGGTGACCTGGAACTGACCGACCGGATGGAGCGCTACCAGGCCCTCACCCGCAAACACGAGCGGCTGCTGGCCCTGCACGACCGACCAGGAGCAGCACCGGAGGCCTCGGAGGAATGGCTCACGGCCATCGAAACACTGCGCACCCTGCAGTTGGTGGACAGCGAACACTACCTGGACCAGGCCCTGCGCCAGGGCAAACGCATCCTGGCCGAAGGCGCCCAAGGCACCCTGCTCGACATCGACTTCGGTACCTACCCGTTCGTCACCAGCAGCAACACCGTTTCCGCAGGCGCATGCACCGGCCTGGGGATCGCGCCGACCAGGATCGGCAAGGTGATCGGGATCTTCAAGGCCTACTGCACCCGGGTGGGCAGCGGCCCCTTCCCCACCGAACTGTCGGATGCCACCGGTGAACGGATCCGGCAGGTGGGCCGCGAGTTCGGCAGCACCACCGGCCGTGCCCGCCGTTGCGGTTGGCTCGACCTGCCCGCCCTGCACTACGCCGTGATGATCAATGGCGTGACCGAACTGGCCATGATGAAGGCCGATGTGCTGAGCGGCATGAGCGACCTGCGGGTATGCACCGCCTACCGGGTGAATGGCCAGGTGACCGATCGAATGCCCTACGATATCTCCAGCACGATCGAACCCGTGCTGGAACCAGTGGAGGGATGGGGCGAACTGCGCGCTGACCGCCCGATCCCGACCGGCCTGCAACACTACATCGGGCTGATCGAGCAACATGTGGGGGTCCCCGTGAAACTGGTGTCCCTGGGTCCGGACCGCGACCAGACCCTGTTGCGGGACAAGACGCTCGTGAACTGATCCCATGGGGCGTTCAGGGCGCCACCGAACCGGGATCCCTATCGGTGTGCCGGAGGCCAATAGCGCACTGGTCGCACGGCTTCGCGAGCAACTCGGCGACGAGGTGGATGGACTTGAGAACGCACTGGCGACCGAGCCGGTGGTGAGCATACGGGTCAATCCGAACAAGTGGAGCGGGCCACAGAACACCGAGCCCGTCCCTTGGTGTGGCACAGGGCACTACCTCGCGGAAAGGCCAGCCTTCACCTTCGACCCCCTCCTGCACGCCGGAGCCTATTATGTGCAAGAGGCCAGCAGCATGTTGTTGGAACAAGCCGTCCTGGCCAGCGGGCTGGCCAATGAACGCATCGCAGCCTTGGACCTCTGCGCCGCACCCGGTGGCAAGAGCACGCACCTGCGCAGCCTGCTCCATGCCGATACGCTGCTGGTGAGCAACGAGATCGACCCCAAGCGGGCCACCGTGCTACAAGAGAACCTGTGGAAGTGGGGGGCGGCGAACAGTATGGTCACCTGTGCGGCACCGCAACGATACGCACACCTTCAGGAGGTCTTCGACCTGGTCGTGGTGGATGCGCCCTGCTCCGGGGAGGGCATGTTCCGCAAGGATGCGTTCGCACGCGAACAATGGAAGCCCGCACTGGTGAAACAGTGCAGTGCCATGCAGCACGATGCCTTGGAACACGCTTGGAACTGCTTGAGACCGGGTGGTATGTTGATCTACAGCACCTGCACCTGGGAGATCGAGGAGAACGAAGCACAGGTGGCCGCGCTCATGGCGCGTGGTGGGCACACCATCGCCATCCCCACCCTTCCGGAGTGGGGTATGCACCGCACCAGCCGCCACGGCATCGATGCGGTGCGTTGTTATCCGCATCGCGTGCGTGGGGAGGGATCCTTCATCGCACTGCTTCGCAAGGCCGGTGAACGTACCGGGCACGCTGTTCCTCGGAACACCCAGGAGGTAACCGGAACCGCGCCGTGGCTACTGCCCTCACGAGCGTGGAATTTGATCGAAATGAACGCGCAGCAATTCGCCATTGATGCCACCTGGTCCGCGATGGTCGAGCGGATCCGTTCGGCGGTACCGACCTGGTCCAGCGGCGTACCGTATGCCGAGCGGAAAGGCATCACTTGGCGTCCCCATCCCGGACTTGCTTTCGCCCAGGACCTGGACCGCAGCCGGTTCCATTCCATTCCGCTGGACCACACGCAAGCCATCACCATGTTGCGCGGGAACGCACTGAGCACAAGCGATGCGCGTGGGGCCGGCCTGGCCACCTACCAGGATGTTCCGTTGGGTTGGTTGCAGGGCGCGGGCGATCGTTGGAACAACCGCTGGCCCGCAGCCTGGCGTATCCGGTCCGCACGACCATCGGCGCCGCTCGTATCTTGGTCGGCCTGATGCGGTGGCCCGCGCGCCACCACTCCTGGCCCAACAGAAGATGGAGCGCTTCCTGGATTGGTTCGAGGAGCACAAGGTGAGTGTGATCGGCACACTGGCCCTTCACTCGATGCTGCTCTTCGTGTTCACGATGGTCGAGCTGCGTACCCAGCCGACCTCCGAAACGATGGCTTCACCCTATGTGGAGGTGCTCGAACCCGAACAGGCCCAGGAATTGATCGAACGGATCGAACACCCGGAACTCGCGGCGCAACGGGAAGTGATCAATACCACCAGCAATATCACGGCTGAACGGACGATGGGCCAGTTCTCCCAAGCCAAACTTGCCGAACGGGTGGAGAGTGACCTGAAGGCGATGGAACAAGCAGAGTTCGACCGGCTGGCCCAGGAACGTCGTGACCAGGGCAAGGAGATCGTGATCCCCGAACTTGATCCAAGCAAATGGAACAAGGAACTGTACATGAAGACCGCTGCCGAGCCGGTGAAGGTGGAAGGGGCCACCACGGTCTGGCATGACCTGAAGGGGCGTACCCGCGAGAACGACATCCCGGGCTACCTGTGCAAGGAGATGGGGCGCGTGGCCATTTCCATCTCGGTGGACCGCCAAGGGCAGGTGGTGAAAGCCGAACACGATCCCGCACGCAGCGACCATGCCGATGAGTGCATGCTGGAGCATGCCCTGGCCTCGGCCAAACGTGCGCATTTCAGCAGCCTTGCCAACGCACCCAACCCACAAAAAGGCACCCTCTATTTCTTGTTCATGCCCCAATAATGTCATATTGGCGCATTTAGTATAAATATAGCGTCGATTTGTCTTGTATTTTAATAGGGCATCTTGTTTGACCCATGGTCCACAACCAAAAAGGCCAAAAACCATGATCACCAAGTATCGCCCCCAAGCCACCTTCGCCCACCCATTCACCGACCTGGTCTCCGGTGTGTTCGGCAAGGACATCAGCCAGTTCTTCGGGCACGACGACCTGGCTATGGTAAGTCCACGTGTGAACATCACCGAGACCCCGGAGAAATTCGTAGTGAGCCTGCGAGTACCGGGCTTCGCAAAGGATGAGTTGAAGATCAGCACCGATAAGGACACCCTCACGGTAAAAGGGGAGAAGACCACCAGCACGAATACGGAGCAGGAGCGGTTCCTGCGTCGGGAGTTCCATGCGAGCGCCTTCAGTCGCAGTTTCCACCTGCCCGATAGCGTGAGCCCGGATGCCATCAGTGCCGAACATGTGAACGGTGTATTGCACGTGAGCATCCCGAAGAGCGAACCGGCAAAGCCGGTCTCGCGGGAGATCACGATCGGGTGACCGAGGAATACGTTACGAGGAAGGCCGGCGGCAGCCGGTCTTCCTTATTTCAGCATTCGTCGGATCGTCCGCAACTTCGACCGCATCCATCCCGTAGACCACGGACCTCACCTCAACGTCCACATGAAACGCGACCTCCTCTCCTACTACCAGGAAGTGCTTGACAAGATCAGTACCGCGGATGCCCGCATCTTCAGAAAGGAGATGCGCAAGGCGTTCAAACGCCTGCTACCCGAGGAGCGCACTGAACTGAAGCGCTGGTTCCGCTCGGCGTGCGTGTGTAAGACCACCGGTGGCGAGATGCTCCCGGTGCATGTACCGGCGAACGCGGATCAGTTGAAGTAACGGCTGTTCCAGGCTTCGGAACTGAACTGTCCGAAGAAGGCGAACCAACCGAACACCGTGAAACTGGCACAGATCATGGTGCTCCAGGCCATGGCCAGGATGCGGTGCCCACCCCAGTAGGTGGCATCAGGGGCGCTGGTGACCAGGGCGGTGGGCAGCAGCAAGCCCAGGACCAGGCCCACCGCAAGTACGGTGATGGCCAAGGTGAACACAGTGCGTACGGGCCAGTTCACCAGTTGGCGTGACCAGGAGAGATCATTGCCCCATTTGTGTACCAGGTAGTACAGGTTGTTCCCCAACGCAACGAACAATAGGGGATCCACTTCGCTATCGCACAGTTTGAACCGACCGGCCGGCGCCATCACCATGAAGCCGGAAAGTGGCCCCTCGGCACGTCGTTCCAGATCACGCAAAGCACGGATCGCGGGGTTGGGAATAGCCCCTTTGAACAGGCCGCCTGGAAGGAAGCGGAGGCGATACCGGACACATAAGGTCCTAATGGTATCCCGGTGATATACCCGGTCCGGATCGGGCCAGGGCAGTTCCATCGGCTTCTCCGCCGTGCTGCTAAGCACCGCCGCCCGCAGGATGTCATCATGCTTCTGTTCGGCACCGAGCAGAAGATGCACTTCCTGCATCAGTTCAGCCTGCCCACGGAGCAGGCGTTCCAGCCGTTCTCTTTCCGTATGCGCCGCCATGTCGTCCGTGTTGATAACGCCAGCAAAGGCAGATCGGTACCTCAGCCCTCGCTACGCGAGGCCCGACTGATCTCCGAGGCATGTTGTGCTGCATCCTCCATGCTCTCACGATCGATCGCGAAATTGCGCACCTCGGGTGGCGCATCCGTGGCGATGGAGGAACGGACCAGGCTGTTGGGTGAGAGGACGCGACATTGCGCTACCACTTGCACAGGTTCCCGGTAGGTCCCCTTCTCCACCACGGCCGTCCACTGGCCATCGTATGGGATCACGAAACGCACCGGCGATTCCTCGAATGTACCGCCGTGGTACGAATAGGTCTTCCCCATCCGATAGGCTTTGAGCTCACGTGCGGTCATGAACTTCACCTTGGTCGGTTGGTCGATCTCCACTTCGACGATCTCCTTGCGTTTGGCTTCAAAGGAGCGGAACAGGAATTTCATTTAGCGGTGCGTTTGGCGTAAAGATAAGGGATGTGAAAGGTGGTCGCCACCCTTGGCCGTCGCTACGTACACCAAGGGTTGTTCAGAGCTTCACGCTGAGGACCGGGAAGCTGGTACGGTTCACGATATCCTCGGTGAGGCTGCCGTTCACCACGTGGAAGAAGCCGGTGCGGCCGTGGGTGGCCATGGCGATGAGGTCGGCATCGATCCCCTTGGCGAAGTTGAGGATCCCCTCCTCGATGCTCAGGTCGTTGTACACGCTGGCGGTGTACTTCTTCAGGTCATACCGCTGCAAGAAGGTATCGATCGCCTTGTTGCTGTCGTCGCTGCGCTCGAAGCTGCGCGGCGTGTTCACTTTCACAAGGTGGATCCTGGGGTCGAACAACTCGATGAACGGGGAGAAGGCATCGAACTTGTCCACGTCCTGCGGGGTGAAGTTGGAGGCATATACCAGGTCCTTCACATCGAAGTCCTCGATCCGGTGTTTGATCACCAACACCGGCATGGGTGCCTGGCGCACGATCCGTTGGGTATTGGAGCCAACGATGCCCCCCCGGATCCCGGTGGCCCCGTGTGTGCCCATCACCACCAGATCCGCTTTCTGTAGCCGTTCATTCTTGAAGATCTCGGTAACGCCCATCTGCCGCAACATGAATTTCTTCAACTCGATCCCCTTGAGGAAGGGCAGGTCGGGCACTTGTTCCAATCGCGCTTCGATCTCATCACGCACCCGTTGATTCTCCGTGTGGAAATCCGTCTTCTGTTCATAGAGGTGTACCACATCGATCCACGCACCCGTGCGGCGCGCGAGTTTCGCTGCGACCCGCAGGGCATCCGTTGCACACTCCGAGAAGTCGTAGGGAACAAGGATGGTACGAATGGCCATGGTGGTGCAAGTTGTGTTCGGCACGCTGAAACTACGAAGCATTGCACTTACCGACCAAACGATCATCAATTCTCCGCGTTGGCTCCTACATTCGTGCGCTACGCCATGGAACTTCGATTGGAACTCTCCCCCACCGAAAAAACCCCGGCCGTGTCCGTGGATGGGGAACGAGGAGCCTTCACCATCTCCGGATGCTCCATTCCGGAGAATGCGGACCGTTTCTACAGCCCGTTGCAGGACCTGGCCGAACGGTATGCGGTAGCTCCCGCGGCACGGACCACGCTGCGCATCGAACTCACCTACTTCAACTCCAGCTCATCCAAGTACCTGCTTGATCTGATGAAACTGCTGGCGGACCTGCACGCCAGCGGCCGGTCGAGCGTAACGGTGGAATGGTGGTATGCGAAGGATGACCTGGACATGAAGGAAGCCGGGGAGGATTATCGCTCGCTGCTCGACCTTCCGGTGAAATTGAAAGCCCGATCGGACTGAGCCTTCACTTGCCCATGGCGGTGCGGTAGGCCCGGTCGGTGATGGTGGCCCCCTCCCGGAAATAATGTTCCTCCCCCCAAGGATGGGAGACCTTCCGGTATACCACCAGGTGGCCATCCTCCGCCACGATGGACTCCACGACCACGGAACGGCCCTCCTTGTACACCCGCTCCCCTTCTTCCAGTTGCAGCGCCGGAGCGGTCATGGTGCGGTGCGATGGTGGGGGTTGTGGCGTTGGGGTTGACCGTTCTGCCTTCGGGGCAGGGTCGATCACAGGCTCAAGGGAAACTGCCGGCTCCTTCGTCCGGGTCTCCACCTCGGTTGGATCCACCGGATCTGGTGTCGGAAGCGGGGCCGGCTCCACCACGGGTTCCTGGTCGACCAATGGCAGAGGGGGTAGCGGAGGCTCAACTGGAGGCACCTCCTTCACAGCCGCCACTTTCGCTTCCTCGCGGCGTTGGATCAAGGCCTGTAGGTCCTCGATCTTCACCTTGGCATGCACATTATACGGGCGTCGTGCGCGTGCCGCCTGGAATTTGGCCAAGGCACCCTCATAATCCTGCGCCTTGAACAGCCCCTCGGCGTCGGCCATCAGGGCGATGAAGACCTGATCCTGGGACGATCCGGACTCTTCGCGCTGCGCGATGCGTGCCCGTTCCTTCGCACTGAGCTTCCCGAATTCGCCGGTCAACTCATCAGGTTGCGCCTGGGCACGCTGTGCTGGCCCCATCAGGAGCAATACCGGGAGCAGGATATGGAACAGCCTTGGGCACATGGACCGGACCCGCTAAAGGTACCTGGCGCGCGGTATACGTGGTCGGCACCGCAATGGTTCCATGCTCCGATCCCCTACGACAAGGTCCGGATACCGGTACCTTTGCGGGGAGCGGATGACACGCCCGCTCATCGCATCATGGCAACCAAGTTCCTTCCGGCCGCGCTTATGCTCCTGTTGTGTGCCTGTGCGCAGGACCCCAGGACCACCGAACCGTACCAACAACTGGAGGCCGACCAGCAGCGCACCTTGGAGACCGTTGCGCAGCGTGACTCCACGATCAATGAACTCTTCGGCACCTTCAACCGGATCAGCGAGAACCTGCGGACGATACGTGCGAAACAAGGCGAACTGATCAATCCGGCAGGGGCCAATGAGAGCGCGGCCGATCTGGAAAAAAGGATGATGGAGGACCTTGGCCGGATCGATGCGCTATTGGACGAGAACAAACAATTGGTGGCCGGTTTGCGCAAGCAGAACAAGGCTTCCAATGCGCGCCTTACCGAACTGGAGCGCACCATCGCCGAATACGAGCTCACCGTGAACGCCAAGAACGCCGAGATCGATTCGCTGAAGGCGGAACTTTCAAGCACGAGCAGTTCGCTGGCCACATTGATCGAAATGTACCGGGACAAGTCGCAATTGGCCGACCTTCAGCGGAACGAGATGAACACCGCACACTACATCATTGGCACCGCCAAGGAATTGAAGGAGAAAGGCGTGCTCACGAAGGAAGGTGGGGTGGTCGGCATCGGTGCGGTGAACAAGCTGAACATGGACGGCCTGCCCAAGGAGCAATTCACGGTGGTGGATGTGACCGCCACACCGGAGATCGTGATCGGTGGGAAGAAGGCCAAGCTGGCCACCTCCCATCCGGCGGGCAGCTATAAGCTGGAAGGTGGCGATCGCCTGGTGATCACCGATGCGGACAAGTTCTGGAGCATCTCCAAGTTCCTGGTGATCGTGGTGGAGCCGTAGACCCGGCCCGGCGGATCCGTGGGTCGGGCCATTGGGTGTTCTGAGGACGATCAGGGTGCGTTGGTACGACCCTTCGGGGCATCGGGTGCATTGCTCACCGGCGCGGTGGTAGGTGCGACCACCGGCGCGGGTACCGGAGTTGCTACCTGTGGGCAGGAACGCTCGATGTAGCCCTGCACTTCCGGGCCATAGACCGCATGGTAGCCCAGTGCCAGTGCTGTACGCAAGCTGGAACAGCCCTGCTCCCGCGCTCCCGTGGCAAGTTCCACGATGCCCAGACTACGGAAGGCGTACGCATTGGATGGGCTCTTGCGCACCGCAAGCCGCAGGTCGCGCAGTGCCTTGGCCGTATCGCCCGCCAGGAAATGGCACCAGCCCCGGTTGCTGAATGCATAGCCATAATTCGGGTCCTGTTTGATGGCGCGGTCCATGTCGGCGATGGCCGCCGCATGGTCCCCATGCAGCATGTGGAGGTAAAAGCCCCTGCTGTTGTACGAAGCCGCATCACGAGGAGCAAGCCGCACCGCCTCGTCCAGATCGGCCTTTGCACTGGTTCCATCGCCCAGCATGGCATGGCACGCCCCCCGTTCGCGAAGCATGCGGGATGAAGCCGGTTCCTTGCGAACACCCGCATCGAAATGCGCGAGTGCCGCGGCCCATTGCTCCCGTATGGCAAGCACACGGCCCGCCCGGTACAGGTATTCTGCCGATGCATCATCCGGTAGCCGTGGGCTTACCAGCTTCAACGCACTATCGATGCGCCCCGACCCCGTTAGCCCCCCGATGAGGTTGGTCCGATATTCGGGATCCTGGCGCATGTCCGGCACCTTGCTCAGTTCCTCCAACGCCTGATCATACCGACCGATGCGGTTGAGCCCTTCGGCACGCAGGATGTGGAAACGGCCCGGCGCATCCTTCCGCGTAAGCGCCCGTTCGGCAAGGTTGATCGCCTTGTACGCCTTGCCCTTGGCCAACGCCGCACGGGTCCTGGCCTCCAACTGATCGAACTGGGCCTGGGCCACATGACCGATGAGCAAGGACAGGAGCCCGAGGAGAAGGGTGCGCATGTCGCGAAGATACCTCCCTCCATCCGCCACGTACTTTCGCCGGTGCGAACGGATGCGAACGACATACCCTGCCAAAGTGCTCCTTGCTTGGGGCGAGGCCATCGCCGGGAACGTGGAACTGCGCGATTGGTTGATGAAGAATGGCTACCCGGAACTGGGGCTGTTCACATTCGCCATGCACCATAAACCGGAGGCTCGGGAGTGGTTGATGAAGAACGGACACCCGCACCTGATGGCGATCATCGGTGGGATCGAAGGGGATACGAAAGCGCTGGACTGGTTGGAACGCCATGGCCTGACCGCCCTGAAGCACATGGCATTGACCGGTGGCGGCAGCGAGGAGGACATGCAGTGGTTATTGGAGAATGGCTACAAGGAACTGGCCGTGATCGGCCATCGGATGCAGGTGGTGAAGCGTCGGATGGACGAGGACCTGACGGACTACCATAAAATGCCGAAGGCCTGAACGCGGTAGGGCAACCGCCAAAAAGCGAACGCGCCTTGGGGTTACCAAGGCGCGTTCATCAGGCCAATGGGCCGGTCATTCGACGACGATGCGGCGCGTTCCGGTACGGCCATCCAGGCTGGTCACCTTCAAGGCATACAGACCGGCGGGTAGACCTGAAAGGTCCACTGCCCTGTTGGTGGTGCCGTTGATGGTGCGCACTTGCGCATTGACCAACGCACCAGCACTCGTATACAACTCCACCGCGCGCAGCTCCTCCGTTCCCATGCCCAGGTCCACCTGTCCGGTGGTCGGGTTGGGATAGGGCGTGAAGTTCACTTGATCCACATTCAGATCCGTGATCCCCACACCGCCGGCCCCGCCGATCCACTGGGCCGTGCGCGTGACCGAGAAGCCGCCATTGTTGATGGAGACGGAATCCAGCGTGAGTTTAAGGACCGGCCATGCGGTGCCCTCCTCGAAGAAGTAATGGTTCGTGGTGATGCGACGGTACGAAGCGACCGCCGCGACATCGTTCAGGTTCCGACGCACCTTCACGCGCAATACATTCGGATAGACCACCCCGGCCAGGCCGAGCTCACCGTAGGCATCCGCAGTACCGGTGATCGTTCCCGTGCGCTCCGCCAGACCGACGGGCGTATTGAATGAGGCGACCGTGATATCCGACCAGGTCGTCCCGAAGGTACACGGGTACTTCAACTCCAGAATGGGGTCCGTGTAGTTGGAGAGCAATTCCAGTGCGGTCTTTGCTCCCACCTGGTACATGCCGTCGGCCGCAAAGTTCCAGAACAAGGTATCCTGGCCACCATCGGTGGTGATCCGGTTGGCGCTGGGCACCGAGGCCGAAGAAGATGTGACACTCGCATCGTGGACGAAATACGTCCTCTGCCCGGTGCTGATCAGGTCGTAGAACCCGAAATCGACATCCGCACCGGTAGGACCCGCCCACGACCAGGATGAGTTATTATTGATGCTGTACTCCGCGCCGTTGGCCGGCGTGTTGTTCGATTGGTTCAGGGTGGGTTGCGCCAGCAGTGGTGTGGACAGCAGCAGGGCCAGGGCTGAAGGGGTGTATGTTCTACGCATTCGTGGTTCCGATTTAAGCGGTCGAAGGTAAGACGTGGTGAAGCGCGGGAATGCTGCCTGGTCATCGGAATACGATCCCCTATTCGTCTCTTTGTGGTCCGAAGCCATGAAATTCAGCATCAGCGAGATCACCGACCTGATCCGACACCGCCGTAGTATTCCCCCGAAGGGCCACACGGACCGCCTCGTCCAAAAGGAGATGGTGGAGCGCATCCTCATCAACGCCACTTGGGCGCCGACACACGGCCTCACGCAACCGTGGCGATTCACCGTGTACACCGGTGCGGGTCGAGAGGGTCTCTCCCGCTTCATCGGCGAGGAATACACCCGGATCACCCCGCCGGAGAAATTCACCCAGCGCAAGCTCGAGGACCTGACGCAGCGCCCCTTGCAGAGTTCGGTAGTGATCGGCATCGGCATGGAACGCGACCCGCATGGCAGGATCGGGGAGCGGGACGAGTTGTTGGCCGTGGCCTGCGCGGTGCAGAACATGTACCTGACCTGTGCCGCCTACGGCCTCGGAGGCTTTTGGTCGACCGCGGGGGTACTGACGGGTGACGGCATGCGGCGGCATCTGGGCTTGAGCGAACAGGGCCAGGCACTTGGCCTGTTCTACATCGGTTATCCTGCTGGCGAATGGCCCAAGGGCCATCGGCGACCCTTGGAAACGGTTTGCCAGTGGGTGGATGCCTGAACCACTCCATCCTTGCCTCGACATCGCCTTCCCTTGGATCGCTGACCGGACAAAACCGGATACATGGCGATATTTGGGCCAATGGCATTGGATGGTATATGGCGTGTGCTCCTGTGGTCCGTTGGTTGGGCCGGAACAACCCTTGGCTTGGTAGCACAGCAAGGGGTGACCAGCTTCGGGTTGCAGGTGAAACCCGTTTTCGCCCTGCCCTACTTCGACCCGCTGACCGAGTTGAAGCGTACAGACCTGAGCGGCACCATCGAACTGAACGGAGGCATCGCTTTCGGCATGAGCGTACGCGTGGGACTCACCCGGATCATCAGCCTTGAAACGGGCATCGGGCAGATCCAACGCCGGTACAGCTTCGGGTTGGTGAATGACACCAGCGGATACAGCGAGTCCGGTACCGTGCGCTATGTGGGCTATGAGGTACCGATCACGGCGCTCGCGCACATCCGCACCGGGGAACGCACCTACATGAACGCGGCACTCGGATTCTCGGCGGACCTATATCCGAGCGACGTACAGAGCGAGTTGGAGGAGGGATTCATCTACCTGTACCGGAACAACTGGGCACAATTCGGTGTGGTCGGCAACCTGGGATGGGAATACCGTACCCCGAAGAGCGGGATCCTCTATCTCGGAGTGACCCTACACCGGCCATTCGGCGACATGGCCATCGCGGACCTCACCTATTGGGATGTGCGACGCAACTACCTCCCCTACCCGATGCGCGGTGCCTTGAACGGGGGCTATTTCACCGCCGACCTCCGCTATTATTTCCACGAGGACCCATCCCGACCTGCCCGCGACAAGCGGTGAAACCCGTGTCGCGCATATGGCACCCGGCTACTCGATCCGGATTCAGAGGCGTTCCCGGCTGTTGCACCAGCAGGGCAGAAGTTCCTGGGACGGTGAAATGGCAACGGTCGATCCATGGTCGGGATGAAGAGGAGAAGA
Organism: Flavobacteriales bacterium; assembly: GCA_020848295.1. Classification (GTDB taxonomy): domain Bacteria; phylum Bacteroidota; class Bacteroidia; order Flavobacteriales_F; family PHOS-HE28; genus PHOS-HE28. The sequence goes on along the minus strand of JADLAI010000186.1, from coordinate 27,468 downwards.
TGTAAGGATGTCATTCGCTTCCTCATTCCCTCCCGCTGCTGCACGTGGCGACACCGGATCTTCACCACCGCCTCGTTCCGACCTGTGGACAAGTCGTACGGGTCGGGGGTGCTCAGATAGTTCCCAATATCCTTAATTTGGACAGACCAACCCACTTGGTACCATGCGGATCACTACACCTGCTCTGTTCCTTACCTGTCTTTGTGCCGACCTCACCGCCATCGCACAAGCGCCGAACGATGCCTGTGCGGACGCTATCCCGATCAGTTGTGGGATCACCGTGGGTGGTTCTACATCGGAAGCCATGTTGGACCCGGCCGCAGGCAATTGTGGAACGGCGGTCAGTGCGGCCGGTGTCTGGTACTCCATCGCGGGCACCGGTGAGGTGATCACCCTTTCCACCTGCCCCTCCCATACGTTCGATACCAAGATCAACGTGTATACCGGGAGTTGTGGTACACCCTCGTGCGTGACGGGCAATGATGATGGAGGCGGCTGCGGCACCGGCTCCACGGCTTCTTTCCTCTCGGAGCAGGGCACCACCTACCTGGTGTTGATCCAGGGCTATGACGGACAGACCGGTGACTTCGAACTATCGGTGAGCTGTGGCCCTGTGACCTACGATCATTGCCAGGGCGCCACGCCGATCAGCTGCAACCAGAGCCTGCCAGGGAGCACGGTGGAAGCCACCGCTGACGCGGTGCCGTTCTTCTGTGTGACCGGGATCCAGGCGCCGGGCGTGTGGTACACGTTCACCGGGATCAGTGATCCGATCCTGATCAGCACCTGCGAGAGCTCGGATTTCGACACGCGGTTGAATGTGTATTCGGGCACTTGCGGTGCGCTCGCCTGTGTGGCTGGCGACGACGATACCGAGGGCGTGGGTCTCTGCAGCACAGTGAGCCTCGTTCCCGATCCGGCGACCACCTACTACATCCTGGTACAGGGTTACGATGGGCAGACCGGCGACTTCCTCCTTGAACTGGCTTGCCAGACCTGTGGTACACCGAGCGATGTGAGCGCTACAGCGAGCGATGAGACGGCCTATGTGTTCTGGACCAGCCTCAATCCAGGCGCTACGTACATGATCGAGCACGGCCCGCTCGGCTTTGTTCCCGGCAACGGGGTGGTGACCACAGGGACGGTGAATGGCAATGCGGCCACGGCGGTGATCACCGGCCTTGCAAGCGGCACGGAATATGCGTTCTACGTGCAGGAAGAGTGCGGACCAGGCGACCTGAGCCAGCGCATCGGGCCCTTCACCTTCTTCACCCTCGCCGAGGAACCCGCGGTGAACGCGACCTGTGCCGGTGCCCTGCCCTTGGCCTGTGGCGGAAGTGTGGAAGGGAACACCTCCGAGGGCTTCTACCTACCACTGCCCGAATGCGGACCGGCCCATGTCACTTCGCCCGGCCTCTGGTACACGATCATGGGCACTGGCGAGACCATCACGGTGAGCACCTGCGATACAGCCGACTTCGACACGAAGATCAGCGTGCTCACCGGCTCCTGCGATGCACTGGTCTGTGTGGGCGGCTCGGATGATGCGCCCGGCTGCCCGCAGACCAGGTCCGAAGCAAGCTTCCTTTCCGAGGCCGGTACACCCTACTTCATCCTTGTACATGCCTACCAGACCGCGGTGGGCTATTTCACCCTTACGGCCACCTGCACGCCCACCTGTTCACCCATCGCGGCGAACGACGATTGTACAAACCCGGAGCCCCTTCTGGTGGAGGACACCAGCGGGTGCATCCCCACGATGGGCAGCAATGCCTGTGCCTTCGCCTCAGGGGTGCCCAATCCGCCCTGCGACCCGTATGTTCCTGCTGTGGACCTGTGGTATAGCTTCAATACCGGCGAGCAGGAAAGCGTGACCTTCTTCATCGCGGCCATGGGTGCCGAGGCCATGAGCGCCGCCTTGTACACCAACTGCGGCACCGTGGAGTACATCGATTGCGATACCGATGTGGACGGCCCTTGGACCGTGAACGACCTGGCCCCGAACACAGAACTGCTCCTGCGCGTGTGGAATGGTGGCGGGCCTGATGCGGGCACTTTCGCGGTCTGCATCGAATCGGACCTGTCCACTGATGTGCAGCACTCCGCTTCGGATGGCACGCACCTCTGGCCCAATCCGGCACTTGATCACCTTCAAGTGACGGGGATCCCCGAAGGCGCTTCGTCGCTGCAACTGGTCGATCTTCAGGGTCGGGTGCTTCGGCATGTAGCGGTGAACGGGCAGGCCACCGTCGGTCTCCACCTCAACGACCTCGCTGCCGGTTCGTACCTGGTCCGTACGCTTGGACCCGACGCCACCATCCTGGGGCGCGTGGTGAAGCAGTAACGTGCCGAACGAAACGAGCATCCACGAGGACCACCCACGGCCGTTGGATCGGATCAGTGGTGCAACAAGCGCGCGACAGCGCGACCTTGAGACGTGGTGACCACCACTTGATATGGGCCGGCGGGTAGGCGGGTAAGGTCAACGAAGTAACGGCCATCGGCTGGTATGCGTCCATCCGAGACCAGCATCACCTGCCTTCCGACCGCATCGATCAGTTCAATACGTGCCTCGGCAACGGCATGGACGGCGACCTGGATGCAGGTGATGGTGGATGCCGGGTTCGGATAGACCTCGGTGATCGGATCGGTGGTGAGTGCTTGGTTCCCCATGGAGAGGTCGAGGACGCGGAAGTGCCACGCCCCTTCCGGCGCCACCATGGGCCGCATTTGTTCCTTGCCACTCGCCGCGACCGCCCGGATGTAGTAGTGGACGGTGGTGCCCGCCGGTTGTGCGGGGATGAACGCGCTCCAGATCGCGGCCCCCGTATCCGTCATGGGCACTTCGACGAACGGTCCACTGGGGCTGGTGGCCCAGTACAACCACGCATTGGCGATACCACTGCGATGCCGGATGTAGGCCTCCACGGTGTACGGATCGCTCGTATTGTCGGTATCGCGGAGACGTTGGTGGCGAATGAGCAGTGGATCCTGCACACCGATGGCCTTGGTGATGCAGTGGATCGCACCGCTCGCCGAGATGATGTTCTGTTCGGAATCGCAATCGATGCCAACGATGCGATAACCGGGTAGCTGCTCTTCCAGGATCCGCAGGCCGATGGTGTCATACTCGGTACGGTAGGTGGGCACGAGCACGGTCCTATTGAGGAACACATTGTTGGCGTATGTGCGGTAACTCGCGTTCGGCGGGTAGGCGCCACCCGCGCTGGATGGCATCGGGATGCGCACCAGCCGGTACGGATCGCCGAAAACGGAGACCTCTTCGTTGATGACGGTGGCCACGTTCTGTTCCAACTGCGGGCCATCGCTCTCCCCTATTGGGAATTCTCCCACGAGCATCGTCTCCTCATCCAGCAGCTTCATGTGCATGTCGATGTGGTGGATGCCGTCGTAGGGCAAGGTGGGCATGATGATGTAACGATCGATCCCCATGTAGCGCTGCATCACCGAATCCACGCCGACCTGGTCGCGCACGGTGAGGTTGAAGGAGCCACCTGCCCCATTCTCGTCCAGGACGAGGGCTGAACTGAAGGCCGTGCCTGCGCCATCGCACATGAAGTTGCCGCCGGTATGCACCAGGTCATTGGGCGCCTGCGTGGTCCCATATACCACGATGTCCTCCGCTGCACCGATCACGTTGCTCAGGACATCATCCGCAGGGCGGGGCCGGTTGTAGATCCAATCGAGCAGGAAGATGGAATCGACCTCGTTCGAGTAGATCGTTTCGGCGAAATAGTCCCTGGACCAGATGCTGTTGATGTCGGCCACCACATAGGTCACACCGGAAAGATCAGCGATGGGGCCGCCGTACTCCGCATTCCCAAGGTAGTTCTGCACCTCCGCCTGGTCCTCGCAGGCAATGATCACACGGCATTCATCCAGTGCATAGCGCACGATCTGTTTCAGGATGCCCGGATAACCAGCCCAGGCGATCACCACACTTTCCACCTCCTCCCATTCGGCCATGGTACGTACCGGGAATTGTGGTGGTACGGACCCGCCCCGGTTCCGCAGGTAGGTGTCCCGATAGGCCGGTATGAGCCCTCCTTCGTGAGGGGCCAGGCCATGCGGCAGGACCTCCTGTGCGGTTGATATGGTGGCCAAGGCGAGGCCGAAGACCAATAGGACGATCGTGGACAGTTGGCGGAACATGAGGGCAAGGTAACGGAACGCCCGTGGGAGAACGGTCCACCACCTCGCAATAGTACCATCTCGCAATAAGGTCCAGCCCGATCCGCTTGCCCCTTTTTCCGCATGACCTCCGACCGGATCGTTCTCCGAAAAGATCGCGGCGCATCCCCTGGCCGACCTTGACTGCACAAATGGTATAACAGGAACAGGTGTGAACACGGAACGCCGCGAGGCCCCGGAGGCTGGACCAACCGGATCAATGCGCCACAGGCGACGCGGTGTCTCCATCCGCGATCGGGACCTCCGTGGTTGTCGTGGACATCCCCGATGTCGCGGCGTCCGACCCGTGCGAACGCAATAACTGCGCATAGAGGTTCACGATATCGCGCACATACTGGAACACCTGGCTGCCCTGACAAAAGCCGTTCTTCATCTCCGGTCGCATATAGAACTGCGGCTTGGCCAGCAGTAACACGGCCCGTTCCACATTGTCCTCCCAACGCTTCGGATCCAGTCCGAGCCTTTCCGCCAAGCGCTGTGCGTCGATGATGTGTCCCACCCCGGCGTTATACGATGCCAGAACAAAACGGAGCCGCTGATCCCGATCCGGTACGCCACGCATCCAGACCGTATCGAGCCGGGCCACGTACCTGCCGGCCGCACGGATGTGATCGCCAACGGCACCGGCCGTATCCAGCCCGAAACGGCTCGCGGTGTTCGGCATGAACTGCATGATGCCCTGCGCGCCCATGTGGGAGACGGCGGTGCTGTCGAAGCGTGATTCGCGCCAGGCCATTGCGGCGAGCAACTGCCATTTCCAACCGGATCCATTCCCGTGCTTGCGAAAGGCCATGTCGTATGGAGAAATGCTATCAGCGGCCGTAGGCATGGTCCGTTGGCGTAATGGCCCCGGTTTGGACAAGCGACCTTGGTATCCATCCAACAATGCGGTACGGAACAGCACCTCCTCCGGCTCGGACAACCACGCGTTCAACGCCACCTTCAACTCCGGTGCGTTCGTCCGCATCGCCATGGCGATATCCTGCTTTCCACCCTCGGTCGGTGTGAATTCCACAGCGGTGAGCCGGGTACCCTCGTGCCGGGCCGCCACATCCGTGACCAGGCATGCCGCCGAACGCCCAAGGACGACATCGACCAACGCCTCCTCCGGGGTGCAACGGCCGAGCACGCGACCTTTGGTGTTGCGGCCGGTCCGCGGTCTCAGGCGATAGGGCGACCATTCGCTCACCACCACGCTATCCGTTCCCTCGTCCTTCCCCTCCTCCGGAGCACCCGATCGGATGCGCGCGATCATCGGATGGACCGAATAAAGTGGCTTGGAGCAAGTGAACCACCGCTGCTCCCACCGCACCGGTGCATACCCGGCGGCGATAAGATCCCCTCGCCCTTCCTGCAGGGCCATGTACATGCTGTCACGGTCGTCCATGACCAGCACCTTGAGCGGCACGCCGATATGCCTGGCGAACCGCTCCAGCACTTCGAACTCGAAGCCCGTGGTCGCCGCAGGTCGTTCCTCCCAGGTAAGGGGATCGCGCAAGGTGAGCATGCGCAGGGTATCCATCCGGATGTCCGGCAGATCGCGATCGATCAAGGGTCGTGCCCACGGTACACGACCGGCCGTATCAGCACGCTGTGATCGCAGGTACCAGGTGACCAGTACGGCACCGCCCACCGCTGCCAGCAGAAACCACATGCCCGTGCGTTGGTTCACTGTCATCGGTACGCTTCCGTATGGGCGATGATCCGTGGCATGAATCCGAGGAACTCCCCTCTGTATGCTTCAAGATGCTTCGCAAGTACCTGTTCCGCTCCACGCATGCCCGCTCCACCTGGCACCCGCCTCGAAAGGCCATCCAATGCCATGCCGATCCCGTGCAGGTGGGCGTAGCTCGTGAGCCAATCCCGGGAAACCATGTACGGCAACATGTGGCGGGTGCGTTCGGGCATGCGGTGTTCATTCGCCTCAAGCAGGCGGTACATCCGTTGCGCGAACACCGGCAGCGATCCGGCGTGAAAACGCGACCAGTCCGAGGCCAGCAGGTGATCGAGGAAGAGGTCCATGACCACCGAGGAATAGCGGCCTGCATGGGCAAGCAAACGTTCCCGCCCCTGCCGGACCAAGGGATGCGTGTCGGTGAACGAGTCGATGGCACGGTGGAGGCGCAGGCCACGTTCGATGCCCGGCCCGAAGCGGGACAGGTCACGACCCTTCACCGCATCGCCCATGAAATTGCCCACGATCACATCCGTGTCCGAGCCGGAAAGGAAAAGGTGGGCCAGGAAATTCATGCGGGCCGCGAAGGTACCCACCAACTCCGACGGCCACTTCAACAAGCCGTTCATGTGATCCTTCCGATCCGGCGTTCGGACACCGGTAACTTCGCGAGGGCGGATCAATGACCACGGAGCAGCGACACCACGCACCCATGCGTGCCCGGACCATCTATTGGGGCACTCAATTGCTGGCATGGGCCCTGCTGGTCTCGGTGATCGGTCTCTACCTCTACCAGGATCGATCGTTGAGCCCGGACCAGATCAAGGTGCTGGTGCTCTTCTACTTCACCGGGCTGGGCATCAGCCACTGGTTCCGGCATGTGATCATCCGCAACGGCTGGTTGGAGCGCGACCTGGGGTTCGTCCTGCCGCGGCTATCGCTCGTAGCACTGCTGTTGAGCATCGTGGCCTTCCTTCTGATGGCCGTCGTACATGATTCGTTCTTCCCCGGCTATGCCCCCCTGCTTGTTGCGGACCCGCTGGCGATCCTGTTGAACACGATCAACTGGACGGTGCTGCTGTTCATCTGGTCGCTCGGGTATTTCGCGTACGTCTATTTCATCCGAAGCCGTCGGGAAGAGATCCGGAACCTGCGCCTGGAGACCGCCAGCCGCGACAATCAGTTGAACACCCTGCGGGCGCAGATGAACCCCCATTTCATGTTCAATGCGCTCAACGGGATACGCGCCTTGGTGGATGAGGATCCGGAAAAAGCCAAGCGTGCGATCACGCAACTGAGCGCGATCCTTCGTAATGCCATGGCCACCGTGAAACGAGGTGTGGTGCCACTTGGCGAGGAGATCGATATCGTGAAGGCCTACCTCGAACTGGAGCACATGCGTTTCGAGGAACGCCTCCGATACACCTTCGATGTACCTGTTGAACTCGAACGTGAGCAGGTACCGCCGATGTTGTTGCAAACACTGGTGGAGAACGCCGTGAGACATGGTATCGCCCCGCTGGTGAACGGAGGGGACCTGCACATCATTGCCCGCCGGACACCGGAAGGCCTTGACCTTGTCGTTCGCAATACCGGCCGATACACCCCCGGCGAGGTACGCGGGAACGGCATCGGTCTGAAGAACACGCGTAAACGTCTGGCCATGATCTATGGCGGCCTGGCCCGGTTCGAGATCGTGAACGTGGAGGGCTGCGTGGAAAGCCGAGTTCATGTGCCATTGCGGACCGAAGCCGTCCTCACGGATCCATCCTGATATCACTCCCTACCATGAAAGCCTTGATCATCGACGACGAACGACTCGCCCGGAAGGAACTCGCCAGCCTGCTCGAAAAGCACGACACCATCGAAGTGGTGGGCGAAGCCTCGAATGCGGATGAAGCGGAGACCCTGGTGGCCGAAAAGCGGCCTGACCTCATCTTCCTGGACATCAACATGCCCGGTCGCGATGGGTTCGAACTGCTCGCCTCATTGGACCCGGCCCCACAGGTGATCTTCGTGACCGCGTACGACGAGCACGCTCTTCGTGCCTTCCAAGTGAACGCATTGGACTACGTGGTGAAGCCGATCGATCCCGACCGGCTGGCCGCTGCGCTGGGGAAACTGCAGGTGAAGCGCGATCCGGACACCCCGCAGCGCGAGGTGCTCCATGAGACCGATCAGATCTTCCTGAAGGATGGTGAGAAATGCTGGTTCGTGACCTTGAAGGACGTACGCTACTTCGAAAGCGAAGGGAACTATGTGCGCGTGCGTTTCGAGGACCAGAAACCCCTGGTGCTAAGATCGTTGAACAAACTCGAGGAGAAGCTGGACCCGCTCGTGTATTTCCGGGCAAGCCGGAAGCACATCATCAATCTGCGCTGGGTGGATAAGATCGAGTCCTGGTTCAACGGAGGGCTCATGGTGAAGTTGAAGAGCGTGGATAAGAACGGCCAGCCCGAAACCGTGGAGGTGTCGAGGCGCCAGGCCGCACGCTTCAAGGACCTCCTGAGCCTGTAGCGATCCTGCACCTCCACGAGGTGGCGGTGCGGTAGCCTTCCGGACCAAGGTGCGGAACAGCAGGTTGCACGACCACCGAAGGGGACAACGGATCATGCCGGTGATCGCGGCACATTCAGCGGTTCCGATCCGCACAGCCCCGTTAACTTTGCACACCCTGAACCAACCAGGGCGACCGTTATCCGTACGAATGCCGAAGTACATCGCCTACCTCCTGATCGCCTGGAACGTGCTGCTGTCCGTTCTCCTGTTCCGGGTCATGACACGCACCACTGCCGAGGAGGAGGCTGGCCCTCCATCTGAGCCGGTCGCAGATGCGCCGCCAGCAATGGACCGCGACACGACGGCCCTGAAAGATGCCCGGATCGCCTTCTTCTACATGGATAGCGTACAGAAGAAGTATGAGCTGATCGCGGAGAAGGACAAACGATTCCGCACCGAGGGGCAGCGCCTGGAAGGCGACCTGAAGAACCAGATGGCGAAAGCGCAGGCGCGTTATGAGGAGTTGATGCGCAAGGACCACACCTACAGTACACAGGCCGAGGTGGCCAAGGATGAACAGGAATTGCAGGAGTTGATGGCCCGGATCCAAGGACAGCAAGCCCGGAGCGAGGAGCAGATGGCGCAGTTGGAAGCGGAGATGCTCACCGAGATCACCCGGGAACTTCGCGACTACCTCGGCGTGTACAATGAACAAGCAGGCTTCGATTACATCTTCAGCGTGCAGAACGGCGGGCAGGTCTGGGTGGGGAATCCGGGGCTGGACGTGACGAACGACCTGATCATCGGCCTGAATGAGCGTTACCGGACCGCAAGATCCAAGGGTCGTTGACCATGGGCCTCCTGGACGAGAAACGGCGGAACAACATCGCGAACTACGTGATCAGCATGTGGCACGTGGAGGACATCATGCGTGCGAACGAGTTCGATATCCGGAAAGTGGAGGAGCTTTTGATCGCACCCATGGAGGGTGATGAGGAAGCGAAGGAGGAAGTGCGGGATTGGTACACCGACATCATCCACCGCATGAAGGCGGAAGGCCTGGACCGCCAGGGTCACTTGAGCGAGGTGGAGGAAGTGGTGAATGAACTGGAGTTCCTACATCGCACCCTGATCGAGGTGGTGAAGGATGCCGACCATATCGCCTTGTTCGAGGATGCCAAGCCCGGGATCATCTCCCTACAGAACCGGGCGGATGATCAGGCGGAAGGCCCCATCACCACCTGTTTCACCGCGATCTACGGTGTGCTGCTGCTGCGTGCACAAGGCAAAGCGGTGAGCGATGGTACCGCCAAGGCCGAAGGCCACATGCGCCGGTTGTTGGAGGACCTTGGCGAGCACTACAAACATATGCGGAGGTTGCCGGGGGTCTCCATGAACTGAGGCTGGTGCATGGCATGTCCTTTGTCCCGATCGGCCAACATGGTGCGCTTCCTGACCCTGCTCCTGCTCTCCCACACCACCGACCTGTTCGGGCAGGCCGGTAAAGAGGGAGACCGGATCGAACTGCTCAATGCCGACCGCGGCGAATACGACGACCGTATCGCGCCCGGAGCACAGCGGCTCAAGGGCAATGTGCGCTTCAGGCACCGGGATGCGATGATGCGCTGTGACAGTGCCTACCTGTACCAGGACCAACGCGTGCATGCCTTCGGCCACGTGGCCATCGACCAAGGCGATACGCTTCATGTGCAAGCAGACCGTGCGCTGTACAACGGCCACGACCGCACGGCGAGGCTGGAGGGGAATGTGTTGCTGCGCAACAGCGACATGGAGTTGAGCACCCCGACCCTTGACCACGACCTTCGCAATGGCCGTGCCGTGTACGCTGCGGGTGGGCGCATCGTAAGTCGTACCAACAACGACGTGCTCACCAGCGACCAAGGCACCTACCTCACTCATTCCCGTCGCTTCATCTTCAGCCGCAATGTGCGACTCACCCATCCGGAACGCACCATCACGGGCGATACGATGCACTATGTCACCTCCACCGGAATCGCGGAATTCCACGGCCCCACGGTGATCAGTCGGAAGAAGGTCACCATCCACACCCCACGTGGACAGTACGACACCCGGCAGGAACGTGCGCGCTTCACCCAGCGGTCGGTGATCAACGATGAAGGGCGCACCCTGGAAGGTGATAGCATGCACTATGACCGGAAAAGCGGTCGGGGGCTGGCCTGGGGGAACGTGGTGGTGACCGATACAACGAGCGACATGATCGTGCGCGGGGATCACGGGCGATATGACGAGAATTCGGAAAGTGCGGTGATCACCGGCCATGCGGAACTGGAGTTGTGGATGGGCAAGGACACCCTGTTCCTGCACGGCGACACCCTGTTCACCACATCCGAGGGGAAGGGCAAACGGGTGCAGGCCCACCGCCGTGTGCGCTTTTTCCGGAACGACATGCAGGGCGCCTGTGATACGCTCATCTTCAGCGAAGCGGACAGCCTCATCCGCATGTTCGATCACCCCGTGCTATGGAGTGATGCGGACCAGATCACCGGCGACCATATCCGGATCGCGTTGCGCGACGGCAAGGCCGATCGACTGTACGTGGAGAAGAACGCCTTCCTGGTATCGGAGGTGGACAGTATCCACTACGACCAGATCACCGGCACGGATATGACCGGTCAATTCGATGGTGAGGGGTTGCGTAGCTTCCTGGTGGAGGGCAATGCGCGCACCGTGTACTTCGCCCAGGAGGAGAAAGAGGGGAAGAAGGGGATCGTGGGCGTGAACCGCGCCGATTGCAGCCGGATACGTGTTGATCTGAAGGATGGGAAGGCGAACACCGTGACCTTCCTGGATAGGCCGGATGCGATCCTCTACCCCTTGGAGAAGGCACCACCGGAGGAACTGCGCATGCAAGGCGCCGACTGGCGCGGTGCGGAAAGGCCGCTGAGCCGGGCGGATATCTTCTGATCAATCCGCCTGGCGTGTGACACCACCCCTACGCCGCGGTGCCGGTGGTGGTGCTTCGGTGAGCGGCACCCCGAACCGGGATACCGTCGCCGCATCCAGCGCCGAAGCGTCCTTGATACCTGAAGCCGAGGTGTGCTCCTTGCCATTCTCCAACATCGTGTTGGGGTAACGGATGAAACGATCGCCAGGGGAACCCGTCGCCGGTGCGAAGGCCACCTCGTTCGCATCGATCGTGCAGCCCTCCACAAGCACCTCTGCCTGGCCCCCACTGTACAAGGCCGTTGCGTTCCTCGAGAGCCTGGCGTGGCGCACGAGCGCCTGTGCTGAACCTTCCGCCCGGATCGCTTCGCCCCGCATGGCAGTGAACGTACCACCCAACACCGCCACCGTCCCGCTGCGCAGCCAAAGGCCGGTGGTGGCGTTCGTGCGTGCGCCGATCATGACCGGGTCCCGAACAACCGCACGCACCTGGTCCAAACGGGCGAAATGCCTGGCACCATCCTCCCAGCGCACCTCGTCCATCCGAAGCTCTCCCCCATCCACGACCAATGAGGCTTCCGCGGTGCTCTCCTGGAGTACGCTCGATGTGATCGCGGTGCGTGCCGCAGCCAGGATGGTCACCATGCCCTCGCAATGCATCCCAGCGAGCTTCGCACCGGTGCCGCCGGAGATGTAGAGACCACTGATGGCACATTGCTGGGTGCCATTCCCCAACAGGGCGATCGTGCCGAAACCCACCCCTTCCTCCAAGGGCCGGATGAAGACCGGATTGCGCAATGTGCCCCGGATGTGCAGGTCGCCCTTCACCAGGATGCTACGGCCGGGCGCCAGGAAGAGCCGCGCTCCTTGTTGCATGACCACCGTGTGTCCGGCGGGGAACTCCAGGTCCTCCTCGATCGTGTATTTGCCGCGGGGGAAGAGGATGGAATCGCCTTGCAGGATGAGGTCGTACCGTTCGGCGAGCCGGACCAGTTCAACGGTATCCGAGGGGGAGGTGACCTCCGCTGGTGGAAGCGGGATCCCATGCGCCAGGGTAGCATGGCCCGGACCGGCACGCATGGTCCACTTGAAATGATCCAGCGCACCGGGGTCGGTGGCCCTTTCCACGGTGTGCAGCGCGCGATCCGGGACACCCAGCAACGAACGCCACAAATTGTCCGTGGCGGCCTCCCGTTGGTGCCATGCCGACCAATTGGAGGCGATCCTTTCCTGCAACTCCATGAATCGGGATCGAACCTCCGGCAGTTCGAGGAGCGGGGTGATCATGTTGTAAAGCAGTTCGTTCCCTTCGGCCTCCGGCTCTGTTGCCAGGGCCACCTGATGGATCGGTCGGAAATGCCCGGCGATCCGATCATAGGCGAAGGTGACCGTAGCGCTTCGCAGGTCGCGTTGGTCCATCCAGGCCATCAAGGCCCAAGCGGCCACCGCATCGGGATCCATGATCCGCGTGAGCATGGCCGTACGACCTGCGGCCACCTCGGCCATGGCCCGCACGATCAGTCCACGCAGCTTCACCTGTTCGGTACTATCGGCATCGATCACGGGGAATTGCCGATCAGGACGCATCGGATCCATTCCCATCTTCACCAGCGTGACACCGCGCAGGCCATGCCGGAGCAGGAACCGGTCGTCGATCCGTTCCAGTTCCAGGTGTGGCCCCAGGTCCACGTCGCACGATCGCACCCGCACCAGCCGTAACGCAGGCGTCAGCAGGCCGAGCTCGGTCGCGAGGATATGGGACCAACGCTCGCGCAACGCCAAGGAGTCGGCCGGGATCAAGTGAACACCTCGTATCGTTCCAGCAGGACCTTCCTTGTGGAACCGGACCACATATCCCATGCGGTCCAATTGATGGCGTACCTCAACGGAATCGCTCTTCCCATCCCCTTCGAACCACCGCGAGCGCCAGGCACCGCCACGTTGTGCATGGAGGCATTCCGAAACCTCATTGGAGTTACCGAATGCCAGCACGGGCAAAGTTGGAACAGTGGTAGCGACCGGATGCCGATCGAAGAGCCGCGCGAAGAACGACCATTCCGCAGGATCCACCGTTATACCGGGGAGTTGACGCAGCCAGGCCGCACGGCCAAGTGAGAAGAGACCCAGCAGGCCACCTCCCACCACGAGCATCCCGATCAACCAGGATCCCGGCCCCACCTTTCGTGGTCTAACGGATCTCTTCATCGGTGATGGCGTTGCTGATCCGGAGGTCGTTCGGGATGCCGGCCGCAAAGGATACCGAGAGGTCCAGGGGCTCCACCACGTAGTGCTGCCAGTTGGCGAAAGGGCGGTCCCAGCTCCCTTCGGGCAGGGTAAGGGTGCGGTGGATGGTCACGGACCACCAGCCCTCCTTGCGCTCGGCGGTAAGTGTATCCGTACCGGCCACCACCTGTGGTGCCTGTGCATCGAAGCTGTGCCAACGCAGTTCCAGTGGGGCTTCGTTGGTGGTGGTCAGGTGCAGTTGTTCGCCTCGTTCCACCTTGACCGAACGATCGGCCAGGCGTGCGATGGTACGATCCCAGTAGGCGTTCACGGTGGCACGCATCCCTGCGAACGAGCTGATCACGTGAGCCACGGAGAACTGATGCACATCGGAAGGGATGGGTGATACGTGCCCGAACTTGTTCCGGTCGGCAAGGATCGATGGTTTGATCCGCTCGATCGCCTGGTCGTAATGCCGCATGAAGGCCCCGCCGGTGTGCAGGTCCTGCAAAGCGCCATAGGCATACCGGTCGCGCAGCAGGCGCCATTCCGGGATCCGCAGGAACCAGTGCGCGAGCGCGTCGTTGATGAAATAGAGCGGCTCCCCGGCCGGTGGGAACATCAGCAAGGCATCCCAGAAGATCGGATAGAAGAGCCCCGTGCGGGCGGACATGACCAACCACTGGTTGTGGAACTGATCCATGTGCTTGGTGTTCACCACGAGCATGGCGGCCAGGTACCGCGCATAAGCATCCATGTCGATCAGCTTCGCGAGCGTATCCCGCCGTGCCGCGATGGTGAGCGTGCTGTCGTCGATCACTTCCACCAACGCCGCCAACCGTGCATGGGAGATGGTACTGTCCGCCTTGCTCTCGTATTCCCAGTTCGATGCTTTCCGCCACAACGTGCGTTTCTCCGGGATCGCGCGCTGGGTGACCGGCGGGTACTCGCCCTTATAGACCGGCACCTCCTCCTTGGTGAGCTTCCGATCGCGCTCGAATTCGCCGTTCGGTTGCTCGTACATCTCCATCACGCCGTAGTCGGCCCCGTTCAGCCGTACGTACACCATCTCGTTCCATGGCACCGCCACTCCCATGCGCCCAGCGATCCATATGCCCATGTGGTTGTTGAGCATGTTGAACGACTTGGGGTTGATGAAGTTGAGGCGTCGGAATGGCTTGAACGGGTTGTCCTTCTTGAGCGCCAACCGGAACGACTTCTTCCCGCCGAGGTAGTGTGAGGCGGAGTAGATCCCCCGATAGCGGAACTTCGCCGGGTAGTGGACCCCATGTTCCACGAGTTCGGCCGGTCGGTACTCCCCGCCGCTCCAGGGCAGGTCGCTGTTCATTCGATCAAGGTGTTCCGGGTCGATGCGCACATCCACTACGCGTAGGCGGTGAGGTGGCAGGTCCTCGGCCAACCCATCGACCGTGGTGGTGAGAAAGGATGCCACTGCGATCCGCACGGCACGCCCCGGCCCCAGCATGACAGCGAACACGACGAACGAAACGAGCACGATCGCCAGCAGCACGAGCAACCCGGTGCCGCCAACACCCCGCTTCATCGGTCGCGACCTGCGCTAATGAGCAGGACGATCATGATCAGCAACATGAGCAGCACGAAGCTGAGGTTCAGCCCAAGGCCGAGCAGCGAGGCCAGCAGCATGACCGGGATCCACAGGCCACGATGGGTGCCCACCCGTGCTATGACACCAGCGATCATCACCCCAGCAGCGATGATCACTGCGGGAAGCAGGCCCTGATCGAAATGGCGTAGCAGGAGCGTCAGGGCCGCACCCGATAAGAACAGCGGCCACGGGAGCAGCCCCTGCCGATCGGATGGCCGCACCCCCCGGTTCCAGCACCAGGCAATGAGGACCACCGCCACCAAGAGCATGCCGAGGAGCGTGAGCACCTCCACCCAGCCATGCAGCAGGGTACCGGTCCAACGTGCGGATTCTGAACGCATCAACACCTTCTTCTGCGCAAGGTGCGAACCCCAAGCCCTCCTCCGTCGTGTTGGCCGGATGAGTTTTCAAGAACGCGATGGGCATGACCATGCGCCAGGTGCCGTAACGTCCATTCAGCGGATCAGCTTCGGACCCAGTTGTCGATGATCGCACGGCCCAGCGGTGTGAGCACACTTTCCGGATGGAACTGGACCCCGCAAACCGGATGCGCATCCGCTCGCAGTGCCATGATCACACCTTCCTCCGAACGTGCTTTCACCTGAAGGTCGATGGGCAAGGTGGCCTCATCGGCGGCCCAACTGTGGTACAGGCCCACCTCGAACTCGGCAGGCATTCCCTGGAACAAGGGATCGTGCGGGGCAGTGGGTATACACCTCACCGCCACTCCGTGGTTCACCGTTCCCAGGTTGTACAACGCACCACCGTACACCTCCATGATCGCTTGCATGCCCAGGCAGACACCGAGGATCGGACGGGTGGTGCGGAGCCTGTCCAACAGATCCATGGTGATACCTGCTTCGCGAGGGAGTCCGGGACCTGGAGAAATGACGATCCGGTCGTAGGCCGCAGCCTGATCCACGGTGATCCGGTCGTTCAATACGACATCCACCTCGGCGTGGGGATCCAGCAGATGATGCAGGTTCCAGGTGAAGCTGTCGTAGTTATCGAGCAGGAGGATGCGCATGAACAGGATCGGCGTATCGATCGTGGTGACCGGTTCGTTCTGGAGGATGGATCATCGCCCTGGGTGGCCTTCTGATCCAGACACGGCCTTCTTGCCGATCCACCCCAGGTGGGTGTGTTGGAAGCCATCGCCGAATTTGAGGCCGAACCCGAAGATCCGGTCAAGCGATGCGTGGCCATAAAGAATGAATGCGGTCACCAGGAGCACCGGGGACATGCTGTACACTTCCGGCACATCGCCTGTGAACAACCCCAAGGTATACCCACATAAGCCCAGCAGGATCGCCACCCCCTTGTGGTGCAACAGGTTGTACGTGACCGCTCCCACCTGCACATTGACAAGGTAGCCGACCATGCCGATATCCGGGCCCAGCAGCAAGAGCAGGAAGACCCACCAGGGTACACCGATGGAATAAAGGAGCACCAGTACGCAGAAAAGGAATTGTGCCAGTTCCTCAAGTTTGAGCAGGGATCTCATCGATGATCGGTATTCAAGGTGATCGTGTTGATCGCTTCGCCCATCCGGACCTTCGCGCACTGGACCAAGCCGTTCATGGAACAGCATTGAACATCATCACCACTCGATCCCCACCGGGCAGTGATCGCTGCCCATCACCTCATCCAGAATGAAGGCCGCTCGCACCTTCTTCTCAAAGCCTTTGGACACCAGCACGTAATCGAGGCGCCAGCCCACATTCTTCGCACGGGCCCCCAAGCGTTGGCTCCACCAGCTGTACTTCACCGTTTCGGGGTGGAAATGCCGGAAGGTGTCCACCCAACCTGACGCAAGCAGGGCACCGATGCCATCGATCTCCTGCTGCGTGTAGCCGCTGGTCTTGTTGTAATTCTCCTTGGGGCGTGCGATGTCGATGGGTTGATGCGCGACGTTGAGGTCGCCCGTGACGATGACCGGCACCTTACCCTTGGCCAGTCCATTCACATAGTTGCGGAAAGCGGTATCCCATTCCGTGCGGTAGCCCAAGCGCTTCATGCCTTCGCCGCTGTTCGGGGTGTACACACAGACCACCACCACGTCCTTGAAGGTGCAGGTGACCACGCGCCCTTCCTGGTCATGGTCGACGATGCCGATCCCGAAGGCCACTTTGGTCGGCTTCTCCTTGCTGGCGATCGCAGTGCCACTGTAACCGGGTCGCTGCGCACCAACGGCCTGTACATGGTACCCTTTCGCCTCACCCAGCGCCACGGCGACCTGCTCCGGCGTAGCCTTGGTCTCCTGGAAACAGATGATGTCCGGCGCCAGATCAGCGATGGTCCGGTAAAGACCCTTGCCCACACTGGCCCGGATGCCGTTCACATTGAATGAGATGAGTTTCATGGATACCGTTCTGGCTTGCGAACCTACGGCATCCGGTCGCCGTAGGTCGGAGATGTGCATGGCCGGTTCATGAACCAACGAACCACCGATCGTTCATATCTACCGGCGGTACGCTGACCTGTGGCCTTTCCTTTCATCGGGCGGATCCTCAACTTCGCCAGTGGAGGACCGCGATCCGGCAAAATTCCTGCCCCCCCCCTCGTGCCGGAGTGTTCTTTGTGGTCGCGCAACATCCCCTTCAGCTTATTCGCCCGCCATGCCTGTAACTCCCTACAACGGCACCTTCGGCAGAGAGGAACTCCAACATCTGCTTCGCCGGACCATGTTCGGCGCCACCAATGCCGACCTCGCCCACTTCAACGGCCAGTCCCTTGCACAGGTGGTGGACGCCTTGCTGAACACGACCGTACCCACCTCGGCCCCGTTGAAGAACTACTGGGCGCTGAACAACGGCGTGCGCGATCCGAATGCGATGGACCCCGCGGTGGCCTTCGGGCAGACCTGGGTGAACACGCCGAATACCGTAGCGGCCGTGGATGCCAATGTGGGGCGCATGTACAGTTACATCTCCTGGACCGTTGGCCAAATGATCCACCAGGACCGTACCATCCATGAGAAGATGCGGCTGTTCTGGTACAACCACCTGGCCATTCAGGTGAGCGTGGTGTTCAATGGGTTGCTCTGGTGGGACTTCGATCGGATCCTGCGCACACAGGGTCTCGGAAAATTCAGGCAGCTGATGTACGACATATCGGTGACCCCGTGCATGCTCGAATACCTGAACGGGGACCAGAACGTCGCCTCGGCTCCGGATGAGAACTACGGGCGGGAGTTGATGGAACTGTACACCCTGGGTGAATCCAGCGGGTACACCGAAGCGGATGTACAGGCCGCCGCACGTGTGCTCACCGGGTGGGACTTCAGGGAGGATATCGGTGGCACACCGATCATGCCGGAGACCACCTTCACACCTGCCAATCACACCACCGCCGACAAACAGTTCAGCGCGTTCTTCAACAACACCACGATCCAGGGTCAATCCGGTGCGAACGCGGGCCAGATCGAGTTGAACGCCTTGCTGGACATGATCTGTGCCAAGGAGGAGTGTTCCCTTTTCATTTGTCGGCAGCTCTATCGCTTCTTCGTCCACGGGGAGATCAGCGCACAGGCCGAAACGGAGTTGATCGTGCCGCTGGCCGAGGTGTTCCGCGCCAACCTGGGTGCTGCGGACCAAATGGAGACCGTGATGCGCGCCCTGCTCACCAGCGCCCACTTCTTCAGTGCCGACAACCGGGCCTGCATGATGATGAGCCCTGCGGACCTGATCATCGGCATGGTGCGCAAGCTGAAGTACACCTTCCCCAGCGAGGCCACCAAGTTGGAAGCGCGGTACCGGATGTTCCTGGACATTTATTACATCTGCGTGAACTGTGACCAGAACCTCTTCGACCCGCCGAACGTGGCGGGCTGGCCCGCCTACCACCAGAGCCCGGCGTTCGACTCCATCTGGGTGGACAGCGCCTCCTATGCCGCGCGGAACTTCGCCGTGCAGGGCTTGATCGGGCAGGGCTTCAACACGGGAACGGATCACTACGAGGTGGCGAGCCGGAACGTATCCATCGACCCGGACTACATCGCTATCGTGGGAGAATTCAGCAACCCCTCCAGTCCCGGTAACGTGGTGGATGGTTGTGCCGACCTACTGTATGCGATCCCCATCTCGCAGGAGGTGAAGGACACCCTGAAGACACAACGCCTGCTGCTGGGACAGGCGAGCGACATTTACTGGACGGAGCCGTACGAACTCTATGTCTCCGACCCAAGCACCTCGGACCCGACCGCGCAGATGGTGCCGAACCTGATCAACTTCCTGCTGCTCGACATGGCCAAGGCGGCCGAAACCCAGCAATTCTGACCCCGATGAACAGAAGGAACTTCATCCGAACGGCGGGGACGGTCACCGTCGGAGGCCTGGCGGTGCGTGGCATGAGCAGCCCGCTCCTGAGCGCCTTGAACAACACCGTGGCCGAGGACCGGGTACTGGTGATCATCCAACTTTTCGGTGGAAATGATGGCCTGAACACGGTGATCCCTACCAGTGCGTACGGCCAATTGAGCACCCTGCGATCGCAGGTGCTGATCCCCCAGGGCCAGGTACTGCCGCTTTCGGGTCTTACCGGCACGGGTTTCCACCCGGCGATGACAGGGATGCAGACCCTTTGGAACGAAGGCAAGCTCGCCATCGTGCAAGGTGTAGGCTATCCGAATCCGAACTTCAGCCATTTCCGGGCCACGGACATCTACGAGACCGGGGCCGACCATGATCAGATCCTGTATTCGGGATGGGTGGGCCGCTACCTCAATTACGAATACCCCAACTACCCCGTGGGTTACCCGAACGAAACGATGCCGCATCCGCTGGCCATCCGCGTCGGTGGTGGCATCGGTGGTGGCCTGCAGAACATGGGGGTGAACATGGGCGTGAGCATCAACAACACGAATGATCCGCTCAACCTCACCGGCAACCTGTACGTGGACCCCGTGACCGCCGATTGCAAGGGAGCGAAGCTTGCCGAGGTCCGGACGATCCAGCGCCAAACCGACCTCTACGGCAATGTGATCGAAGCGGCCGCGAGCGCCACCTGTGCGCACAGCCCACTGTACCCCACGTTCAGCACCGAGGCCAACCGACTGGCACAAGCCCTGAAGGTGGTCGCACAATTGATCTGCGGTGGCCTGAAGACGAAGATCTATTGGGTGAGCATCGGGGGCTTTGATACACACGCCTCACAAGTGAATCCCGGCGACCACACCATCGGCACACATGCCAACCTGTTGCGTGCGGTGAGCGATAACATCCGGGCATTCCAGCATGATATGCAACTGATGGGTCTGCAGGACCGTGTGCTGGGGATGACCTTCAGCGAGTTCGGGCGTCGCATCACGAGCAACGCCTCCTACGGCACCGACCATGGCAGCACCCAGCCCATGTTCCTGTTCGGTACACAGGTATTGCCCGGTATGCTCGGTACCAATCCGGTGATCCCAGCGAACACCACCTCGGCCACGAACCTGGCCATGCAGTACGACTTCCGCAGCGTGTATGCGAGTGTGCTCCGCGACTGGTTCTGCCTACCACAGAGCGCGATCGATAGTGTGCTGCTCGAGAACTACCAGGCGCTGAACCTGATCAATGGGGCCGGTTGCCTCAGCACGGACATCCGCGAGGCCAACCAAGCGGCCGGTGTGGAGTTGCTGCACGCCTACCCCAATCCATTCGTGGAACGAACCACACTCGAATACACCACCCTCGGCGGACCTACCATGCTACAGGTCTTCAACGAACAAGGCCAGCTCGTGCGCCTGGTGTTGAACAAGGTGATGGCGCCAGGTACCTACAAGGTGGACGTGGACCTGGGCGACATGCAGAGCGGCGTGTATTATGCCCGTTTACAGAACGGGACCGACCAGCAAGTACGCAACCTGCTCAAGGTGCGGGGTTGAACAGCGGCCCTTGACGGGTTCCTCCACCCCCGAGCTGACACACCATCCATCAGCGAACCGGCCTTTTGTCCCGCTGCGTGCAACGGAACCTCGCATCCGCGCATCTCTTGGGAAGAATGCGCCACACACACCTGTTGCTCGGACTCCTACCGCTCACCGCGGCACCGCAGGATCCGGTGACCAACGGCGATCCCGAAGAATTCACAGCCTGCCCCGACTATGTCAGCCAGATCGATCGTGCCACGGGTTGGTTCCGGCCTACGGAGGGCACCTCGGACTACTTCAACGGGTGCTTATACCCTGTTCGACACTCAGATCCCACCGATCTTCCAATGCGAATTGGTGTGGGGTGGCGGTCCGCTTCCACCCCTTTGCATGACGATCTTCACGGTGGACGGCTGCACGATGACAGGTCTTCCGAGCCGCTTTCGTAGGCAATGAATTGAACTTCGTCGCCGTTCCAGCGTCATACCGTCTACTTGTTGATCCCTTCCCGCACTCCCTTGCGTTACACCCCCTGAGCACGACTTAGCTTTCGGAACCACGCCACCACCATGCCCATCACGCCCTATACCGGCCCCTTCGGCAGGCCGGAACTCCAGCACCTGTTGCGTCGAACGCTCTTCGGTTGCACCGTGGCCGACCGCGCCCATTTCGAGGGCATGTCGTTGGCCGCCGTGGTGGATGAGCTGCTCGACTTCACCAACGACACCACCCCACCGGTGCGTACCTACACCGATGCGAACGGGGATCCCAATGGCATTGACCCGGCAGTGCCCTTCGGGCAGACCTGGGTGGACACGCCGATCGTTCCGTTGAACGACACGGACATCATCGAACTACGGCTGCGCAGTTGGGCCGCCTGGTGGATGGGGCAGCTGGTGGACCAGCAGCGCAACCTGCGCGAGAAGCTCACCCTCTTCTGGCACAACCACATGCCCACCCAGGTGGCCATCGTGTACCAGTCCGAAGCGCAGTACCAGATGAATCAGCTCCTGCGCACCCGGTGCAAAGGCAACTTCAAGCAGCTGATCCACGATGTGACCCTGCAGCCCGGCATGCTCTTCTACCTCAACGGCTACCTCAACGTTGCAGCGGCACCGGATGAGAACTACGCGCGTGAGCTCTTTGAGCTGTTCACCCTTGGCCAGGGCAGTGGCTATACCGAGGCGGACGTGCAGGCCTCGGCACGGGTGCTCACCGGCTGGACCATCAGGTACGAGGAGAATGATGTCCCGGTGCTGCCTTCGTCGATCTTCATCCCGGCGAACCACACCACCGCGGACAAGGCGTTCAGCAGCTTCTTCAACAATACCGTGATCCAGGGGCAGAGTGGCCCCGGGGCGGGCGAGACCGAGTTGAACGCTTTACTTGCCATGATCCTGGCCAACCCGGAATGCTCCCGTTTCATCTGCCGTGAACTGTACCGCTTCTTCGTACACGGCGAGATCAGCGAGGCGGCCGAGACCGAGGTCATCGAGCCGCTCGCCGAACTCTTCCGCGATAACGTGGATGCGCCCGACCAGATCGCGATCGTGCTTCAGGCTCTTTTCACCAGTGACCACTTCTTCAGCAGTACCATTCGTGGCTGCATGGTGAAGAACCCCGTGGACCTCGTTGTGGGCGACTACCGGCTCCTGGGATTCCCCACGCCGGGCACATCACTGCCCGAAGCTCGGCACATCGTGAACCTCGAACAATACTGGCTTGTCTCCTATGCCGGCATGAGCCTGCTGGAGCCGCCGAACGTGGCCGGGTGGCCCGCCTATTACCTCTACCCCAGCTATGACGAGCTCTGGCTCGATACGGCGACCTATCCGCAACGGAACAATTCATTGCTTGGCATCCTGTATGGCACCGTGGACACCCCAAGCGATACCGTGCTGCCCGACAACGCCAACCTGGTCTTCGGTGTGGACATCGTGGCCTTCGCCCAACAGCTGAGCGATCCGGCCAACCCCAATACCTTGATCCAGGACCTGGTCGACCTCTTCTACGTGAACCCCATCTCGGCGACCGTGAAGCAACAGTTGAAGCAACAATACCTGCTCTTCGGCCAGGTGAGCGACATCTACTGGACCGAGGCCTATCAGCTCTACATCAGCGACCCGAACACCACGAACATGACCGCGCAGCTCGTGCCCGATATCCTCCGCTGGCTCATCGGGGACATGCAAAAAGCGGCTGAACGTCACCTCTTCTGAACCACACCACCATGCGCCGCCGCTCCTTCCTCCGCACCGCCTCGGCCGCCACCATCGGTGGGTTCGCTGTCCGTGGCTTCTCCAATCCGTTGCTGACCCCGCTGTTGAACCGCTCCACGGACGACCGGGTGCTGGTCATCGTACAACTGTACGGCGGTAACGACGGACTGAACACCGTGATCCCGCTCGACCAATACGGTGTGCTCTCCACCGTACGGGGCAACGTGCTTATCCCGGAGAGTGCCGTACTGGACCTCCCCGGCGCAGATGGCACCGGCCTGCACCCTTCCATGGGCGGCATGCGCGAACTCTGGCAGAACGGCAAACTCAGCATTGTACAAGGTGTGGGCTATCCCGACCCTGACTTCTCACACTTCCGCAGCACGGACATCTGGGAGACCGGCGCCGATAGCGATGAACTACTTGCCAGCGGATGGACGGGGCGCTACCTGCACTTCGAGTACCCGAACTTCCCGAACGGGTACCCGAACGCGACGATGCCCGACCCGTTGGCGATCCGGATCGGTGGCCCCATCAGCATCGGCCTGCAACACCAAGGCGTGTCCATGGGCGCCTCGATCTACAACACCGAGGATTCCCTCAACCTTACGGGCAACCTCTTCAACGACCCCGTGACCGCCGATTGCATGGGGTCCAAACTGGACTTCGTGCGCACGGTACAACGCCAGGCCGATCTGTACGGCGATGTGATCCAGGCCGCAGCACAACCCGGATGCAACCTGAGCACCCTCTACCCTACCGGTGAAGAACCCGGAGCTAAACTGGCCAATGCCCTGAAGATCGTGGCCCAGCTGATCTGCGGCGGCCTCAAGACCAGGATCTACTGGGTGGGGATCGACGGGTTCGATACCCATGCACAGCAGGTGGTGGCGGGCAACACCACCACCGGCACGCACGCCAACCTGCTCCGCGGCCTCTCAGACAGCATACACGCCTTCCAGAACGACCTGGAACTGTTGGGCATTGATGACCGTGTGATCGGCATGACCTTCTCGGAGTTCGGGCGGCGGATCAAGAGCAATGCTTCCATCGGTACCGACCACGGCACAGCGGCACCGCTCTTCCTCTTCGGCACCCATGTGGTCCCCGGAATGCTCGGCACCAACCCCGATATACCCGCCAACACGACCTACGAGACCAACCTGCCCATGCAGTACGACTTCCGCAGTGTCTACGCCTCGGTGCTGAAGGACTGGTTCTGCCTGGAAGCCTCCGAGGTGGATGGCGTGATGCTGGACACGTACCAGACGCTGGCCCTCGTGGACCCCGCCGGTTGCTTGGGAACGAGTGTGCGCGAAGCGAACCAGGCGGCGGGCACCTCGTTGCTGGATGTATTCCCCAATCCGTTCACGGACCTGCTCAACCTGCGCTTTGAGGCCAGCGGCGATCGTACGCTCGTTCAGCTATATGGCGAGAACGGCCAACTGGTGCGCACGCTCCAGAACGGGCCATTGGCGCGCGGTGAACACCGGATGCGAACGGACCTCTCCGACCTACCTGCGGGCGCCTACTATTGCCGCGTACAGAACGGGATGCAACAACAGGTGAAGGCGATCATCAAGATGCGGTGAGGTGTGCGGGATGCATTTGGGGATGACATGGCGGTGAGAGGACGTGGTGTGCGAGGACCGGCCCGTTCACCCGCCTGCACCTTCCCGTTTCACCCACGCCTGCACCATGCGCAACTGGCCATAACCGAAGCGTCCATCGAAGTATCCGGCAGCCTCGTTCAGGCCTTGGGTGGGGTTCTCGCGCATCCAGTCGGCGATCAGTTCACGCTCCGCTTCCGGCATCAGTCCGTCGATCTCCACAAGTCCTTCTCCGATGCCCCGCGCCAGGTGCCCCTCAATGGTGCTCCGTGCCATCTGCCGCTTCTGCGCGATCTGCTCCACGGATAGTCCCTCCTTCACCATCGTGTAGGTGGTGACGTAGGTCGCCCCTTTCACCGCTTTCGTGGGCCGATCGGTCGGAGTGCCATCCGTTGCACCTTCATCAGCACTTCTTCTCTTCCGCTTCTTGCCGCTCTTGCTCTTCGGCCGGTGCTCCTCCGCCCAAGCCCGTACCTCACCCACCATGGCCGCACGCCGGGCGGCGAGGCCCTGCTCCACATCCTTCTGCCGCGCGATCTCCTCCCCATTCAGGATGCAACCGGCCAAGTATCCCACCTTGGCCATGGTGCTGATCTTCTTCATCAACATGCCGTCGATCTCCTTCAGGGCATTCCCGTATTCCTTGGCCTTGCTCAACAGATCCACCTGCGCGATATGCTCAAAGAGCGCCCGCATATTATCCTGGAGGATGCTGCTGTAGTAGGCACCACCCTTCCCGATGCGAACGAGCAATTCCTCGCGCTTGTCCTCGAAGAGCAATCGCATCAACTGATCGCGGAACTTCCGCGTGTTATCCTCCTCGCTCCGGAGCCTGTCCCGAAGGATCTGCAGGGCGGTCTTCATGCTGTCGTCCTCGAACTGCGTTGTTTCCGGGTGGTCCTTCATCGTCCACTCCACCTTCCGTTGCAGGTCGTCAAGATCGAAGGTGCCTGTGAGCAACAATTGCAAGTACTCGCGTTGGCTGGCCTTCAACTGTTGCAGCAGGGGTTCCTGTTCCGCTCCACGTTGTGTGAAAGCGACCACTTCCGCATCGCTGGTCACCACCGATGGATCGATCCGTGTCCGCAGGATCAGACCATCCAAGGATCGAAGGCGCGACAAGGCCACGTACACCTGCCCCGGTGCAAAGGCGCTACCCACGTCGATGATGGCCTTGCTGAACGTAAGCCCCTGGCTCTTGTGTACGGTGATGGCCCAGGCCAGTTTGATCGGGTACTGTTCGAAGGTGCCGAGCAATTGTTCCTCCTGTTCCTTGGTGCTCGCGTTGATGGTATACCGCTTGTTCTCCCATATCTCCCGCTTCAACCTGTACGTGGTGTCCGCAAGCGTGTCGCCCACTCCTTCGTACACCCGCACCGTGATACCGCCCTTGTCCAACGCCTCCACGCGGGCCAGTTTCCCG
This sequence comes from Flavobacteriales bacterium, assembly GCA_020848295.1. Lineage (GTDB taxonomy): Bacteria > Bacteroidota > Bacteroidia > Flavobacteriales_F > PHOS-HE28 > PHOS-HE28. The sequence goes on along the minus strand of JADLAI010000186.1, from coordinate 1,204 downwards.
TTGAAGTAGGCCTTGTCCACGTCATTCTTGACGAACATGATCTGCGCTCCCTCCTTCAGTTCGATGTGCTCGAGCACCGGGTACATGCTCTCGGGAAAGTCGCCATCGGTGATCGCCGTGAAGGTGTGGGAGCTTCCAGGCAGGGCGGTCAACGCCTGCTGATTCAGTTCATCGGCCTTCCGATTGTGCGTGGTGAGCGTGATCGTGCCTTCGGTATCCGTCGCATCGACCACGGCCCGGTAGTGGCCGTTCAGCGCCGCGACATCGGAGGCGGTCACGGTGTTGTTGCGCAGGTTGTTGAGGATATCGATGAAAACGCCATCCTGCTGCCTGAAGATACGGTCCAATTCGATGTGGGCATAACCGTGTTCGCGCATCACCAGGCTCTCGAAGAAGTGCGGGCTCCGGTACCAACGCCGAAGCACCCGCAGCTCATCGTCCTTCACCACCGGCGGCAGCTGATAGAGGTCTCCGATCAGCAGCACTTGTGCGCCACCGAAACTCCGTTGCCGGTTCTGTCGCACCACCCGCATGCGGTGATCGATCGCATCGAGCAGGTCGGCCCGCAACATGCTCACCTCGTCGATGATGAGCAGGTCCACCTCGCGCAATACATTCCGGCGGATGCTGTTGAGCGGATGTCGTCTTGTCAGCGTGTCCTGGTCGTGGAAGTTGCCATAAGTGATATCGGCCGGCATCCGCTTCTCCGGAATGAACGTGCCGAAGGGCAATAGGAACTGACTGTGGATGGTGACGCCCTTCGCGTTCAGTGCCGCAATGCCCGTGGGGGCCAGGATCACATACCGCTTGTGCGTACTGGCCGCAAGTTTGTGCAGGAAGGTGGTCTTGCCTGTGCCTGCCTTGCCCGTGAGGAAGACGTGGCGATCGGTGCTATTGATGAATCGAGCGGCCAGTACGGCCATCTCGGTCTCGATATGCTGTTCCTCTACAGGGCTGGTTGAATTCACTTCGCTAAGGTCGGAAGTGCGTTGCTCATACGGAATGGACATGTTCCATGGTTGTACGATATGGCTCCGGAGAATGACGACGGGATCGCCACCGGCACTTTCGCAAGTTATACCAATTAGACATCCAATATCAGCCGATCTGCTTGCTCTTTTTCCGCATGCCTTCTCCGTGCCATGCGTTCCGTAGGCACCGCTACGCAACGCCCGTCACGGATCGCCCTACGAAAAAATAGCTG
>JADLAI010000185.1 GCA_020848295.1 Flavobacteriales bacterium | reverse complement strand
TGAGAAGGAGTACGAGGAGTACCGAACGCATCATGCGGCGATGGCTTTGGTTGCCCAAGATAATGGGATCGAAGCGGAAATCATAGCCCTCGGGCAGGGATCCCTTGGTCTACGCTTGAAAGAAGCGCACCACGATGCCTGGTGGTGACCTGGGACCGGAAGGCTCAGGGGGGCACCCATTCATCATGGGTTCGGCACCAAGCGGAGATCAGGGCGAAGGTTGCTGCCCGTGGCGTTGGTGTGCCAAGGGTGTGGTTCCGGACCGTGATCCCGGGACCCCGTACCGGCTCTCAGGCAGGTCCCCTGGCCAAGGTCCAGGACCAACTGGTCCGGGATCCGGGGTCGGGGTATGTGTTCCCTTGGCGAACCTTTGGGAGGTCTCCCGGCGGACACCTCCGCTTGGGGATCACCGTTTCATGAAGGAAGCGTGGCCCAGGAGTTCGCCGGAAGCATTGGCGGCCATGATGGTGTACGAGCCTGCATCGAGTGCCGAGACGGGGATCGTCAATTGGCCTGTAGCAGAGCGTTCCACCCACGTGCGTACCATTCGACCCGTGGCATCGAACAAGGAAAGGTGGACTTCATCCTCCGTCCCGTTCATCCGGATGTCCAGCCGGTCATGCGCCGGATTGGGTGCCAGGACGAGGCGCGTGTCGGTCACGATGGTGGCGGAGACCACGGTGGAATAGGTGCTTGAGCCGTCCTCGTCCAACTGGTGGATCCGGTAGTAGTTCACGCCATGGATGGGTTCATGATCCCAGAAGTCGTAGTCGATGCGGGTGCGGGATTCGCCTGCAGCGGCCATGGAGCCGATGGGCGAGAAATCAATACCATCGCGGCTGCGCTCGACGATGAAGGAGGCGGAGCCAGTTTCCGAGACGGTGGTCCATTCCACCATGACCCGTTGGTTCAGCGGCGTGGCGGCAAGGTCGATCAGTTCGATCGGTAGCAGGCTGCAATCCAGGGAGGCACCGTTGCTCAACATCCAATCCAGGGTGAATGCCTGCCCCGAAATATCGAAATTGTCGATGTAGAGCATGTAACGTTCACCGGCGATCACGGTGAGGGCCGAGGTATAGCCGTCGACGGTGCCGGAGGGTCCATCGGCTTCGGACGGGTCCACGGAACCAGTGCGCATCCCGGTCTGGAAGGCGACGGAACCCGGATAGCCTGCAACGTTCGGTGGGTAGGCCCAGGAACAGCGGGCGGGTGGGCCGGGTGGGGGACAGGTGATCGTACCGTATGGTCCCCAGATGGCGAAATCGTAGTCCACATTCCCGGTGGGGACGATGTTCAGTCCGATGGTACCGCTCGCCGAAGGTGAGAAGTAGTACCAGGTACCCTGGCGTTCATTGCCCGCCAAACAACCGCGGTTACCGTTCGATAGATCGGTGGTACACCCCGTATAATCGGTGGAGTTGTTCAGTTGCTGGTCGCTGCACACGGTGAAGGCACCTGCGCAATCCTCCTGTGGGGTGGGGAAGGTGGAGATGCTGCGCACACAAAGACCGAAGGTGCCCGTTGCACCGCTTCTGCCCCAGAACCGGATCATGTACGGTGCATTGGGAGTGAGCGTCGCACAGCGTCGGTCGATGCGGGGCATGGCACCCACACCGCCATCGTCGTTGCAGGCCACGTTGGTGTACGAAGCGCAGGTCCCGGCCACCAGTTGCATCGCCCCATCGTGCAGGGTGCCCGGTGTCGACTCGATGATGACCACCCCATTCGGTGGAGCGGTGAAACTGAACCACACATCGCGGAAGGCAGCGTTGGTGAAAGGCCCACCACAGGAGGGATTGGGGGATGGGGTGGAACGCGTGGCGCCGACGTTGGAGTAGGTCTGCATGAAACAGCCATCGGCCACGAAAAGGGGAATAGCGCCTGCACATTCGTTGTTGGTCACCGGCGTGGGAGCAGTGGCGCACGTGATGGTCAACGAGGCGCACAGGGTATTGTTCGCGCAGTTGTATTCGTCCACGAGCACGCGTAGCTGGCCGGTGAAGGTGGCGGTCCAGGCCAGGTAGGAGCGGAGGGAGAATAACCCGCAATTGTTGCTGTCGTCATTGAATCCCAGGTTGCCCCCCCCTGCGTTGTTGTAGATGGTGATCTGCGTATCGAAGTTGGCTCCGCAGGTGGAGAAGGTGTAGTTGTTCCCGGTGGTCACATTGACCAAGGCGTACTGGCCGCCGGTGATGCAGGGCACCGTGGTCTGTCCAGGGCAGTTCGGTGTGATCGCAGCGCCCGGCAACACCGTATTGTCATTGGCGCATTGTCCGAACGCATCCGGATGGCTCAGCATGAGGTGCCCGACCACCAGCAGGATGTAGAGGCCACCTCGATCGGAAGGGAGGGTGAAAGTGCGCATGGGTCTCACTTTGGATTGGGGAGGGACATGCGCTGAAGCATGCGCTGGTATTCCTCCGGGTGCTGCTCGATCCACTGCGCTTTTTCCAGCTGATACACGGCAGCGTCCTGTTGGGGTTCTCCGGTGTCCCGAAGGAGGGGGAATCCGGTGGGGTTGATCGTAGATGTGCCCTGGTCATCCACGAAGCCGTCCGTGTTGGCCGATCGTACATGTGCCACAGGTATTTCGAGCGCGCTGGATCGGCAGCCGACCAGGCCTGATCGGCTGATGAAGCCTTCCAGATCGGCCGTGCCTATGTGCAGTTTGGATCGAAGGGTCACCGCTGCTTCGGTAAAAGCGACCTCAGCCTCCGGGTCGATATCGTAAGCCGCGATCACCACACGTTTCGGGTGGACCTCCGTGGTCGCCGGGCATTGAATGCGAACGGCCGTGATGGATTGCGCCAACCCATCGGTGCAGGAAGCGACCAAGAGAAATGGAATGATCATGCGCATGGTGTGCCGGGGTTCGTTGGCGATCAAGGCGGAGAGCATGTTCGGATGTTGATCCGGTCGAATGCTGGTATTGTGTCGTCGATCATCGAAATTATGTAGACGAACAAGTTTTGTCCAGGTTGAACGTGGAGCTTACGAACACGGTTACATGGAAAGGTGCCATCAGGCGCCCAATAGAGGGGTCAATGGACAGCCTATTCGGCTGATAAAGAGCCGAATGGATGGGCGCGTAGCGGCCGTTGGATGTACTCAGCGCTGGCCCGGATAGGCTTGCAGGGCGGCCTGAAGAATGGTCACTGCCCTTTCAAGCAGGGCTTTTTCCAGGACGTAAGCCAGCCTGACCTGCTTGCGACCAGTGGCCGGGTCGGCATAGAAACCGGTGGCCGGTGCCATCATCACCGTATGGCCATCCACGCTGAACGATTCGAGGAGCCATTGGCAGAACCGGTCGCTGTCGTCGATCGGCAGTTCAGCCACGCAATAGAAGGCACCGTTGGGCATCGGGCACACCACGTCCTTTATCCCGTTCAACCCGTTCACCAGGGTATCGCGACGCTCCTTGTACTCCTTGATCACATCGTTGAAGTACGCGGCGGGTGTGGCCAGTGCGGCCTCGGAGGCGATCTGTCCGAGGGTCGGGGGGCTCAGGCGTGCCTGCGCGAACCGGAGCACCGCGTCATACAGTTCGGCATTCCTGGTGATCAGCGCGCCCACACGCGCCCCGCACATGCTGTACCGTTTGCTCACACTGTCGATGAGCACCACCTGCTGTTCGATCCCCGCCAGGGTCATGGCGCTGATGTGTTCGGTGCCGTCGTAGCAGAACTCGCGGTACACTTCGTCGGCGAACAGGAAGAGGTCATGCTTCTGCACCACATCACGCAGGCGCTCCAGTTCCTCACGGCCGTAAATGCGGCCGGTGGGGTTGCCGGGGTTGCAGATGAGGATGCCTCTGGTGCGCGGTGTGATCAGCTTCTCGAACGCTGCGGCGGGTGGCAATGCGAAACCATCCTCGATCACCGTACGCAGCGGGACCACCTTGGTCCCGGCGGCCAGCGCGAAGCTGTTGTAGTTGGCATAGAAAGGTTCGGGGATGATCAGCTCATCGCCCGGTTCAAAGCAGGCCATCATACCGAAGAGCAGGGCTTCGCTGCCGCCATTGGTCACGAGGATCTGATCGTGCGTGACATCAACGCCGACCCCCTTGTAATACCGTGCGAGACCTTTGCGATAACGCTCGTAGCCGGCGCTGTGGCTGTACTCGATCACCTTTCGGTCCAGGTGGCGTATGGCATCCAGGGCCACCTCGGGTGAGGCGATATCGGGTTGGCCGATATTGAGGTGGATCACCTTGGTGCCCCGCGCCTTGGCGGCTTCGGCGAAGGGAACGAGTTTCCGGATCGGGGAAGGGGGCATCAGCCGCCCTTTGGTGGAGATCGCTGGCATGGTCTGGTCCGCCCGTGTGGCGGTGGGCGAAGATCGGTGTAAAACCGGGTACGGCGAGGAAATGAGAAAGCCCCCTTCCGCCGAAAGGGGGCTTTCTCATTCGCGGGTGATCCCAGCTATCCTTTCTCCACAGGAGCCATCGGACTGGCCTCCTTCACAGGAGAGGTCGGGGTTTCCGGAGAGCCTTCCACCGTGCCTTTGATGCGCACCACCTTTTCCGGGGTGTTCGTGGCATTGCTCGTGATGGTCACGCTCTTGTTGATGGCACCCACACGCTTGGTGTCGTACTTCACCGTGATGGTGGTCTTGGCGCCGGGCATGATCGGGGCGGTATCGCACTTGGGAACGGTGCAGCCGCAACTGCCCTTGCAGTTGGTGATGATCAAAGGCTGGTCACCGGTGTTGGTCACCACGAACTCGCAGGTGCCATTGTCGCCCTGTTTGATGGTGCCGTAGTCATGCACTTCCTTGTCGATGGACAGTTGCGGGCCTTGGGCCTGGGCGTTGAACACGAGTCCGGCGAAGGCCAGGGTCAGGAGGATCTGTTTCATGGAACTTGGTTGGTTGTTCGTTGTGTGTGTTCGTTGGATCACTTGGTGGGTGCGGCTGCCGGTGCGGTGGCCTCCACGGTGCCTTTGATGGTGACCACCTTGCTCGGAGCATTGGTGGCATTGCTGGTGATGGTCACGCTCTTGTTGATGGGGCCGACGCGGTTGCTGTCGTACTTCACCTTGATCGTGCTCTTCTGTCCGGGTTTGATCGGAGCGGTGTCGCACTGGGGCACTGTGCAGCCACAGCTACCCTGGCAGTTGGAGATGATCAGGGGCTGATCCCCGGTGTTGGTGACGGTGAATTCGCACTCACCATTGCCGCCCTGCTTGATGGTGCCGTAGTCATGCACCTCCTTGTCGAGGCTGATCATGGGGCCGGAACCACCGACGGGTTTCATGTCCGGTTGGGCCATGGCGCCGAAGGTGAGAAGGCTGAGGCCGAGGCTGAAAAGGATCTGTTTCATAGGTTGGTTGCGTGTCGTTGCTGGCTTTCGTACGCCGAAGGTATCGGGGTGGATCGGGGTGGTCCGGGACCTTAACAGGAGTTTAACAGGGGTGGTGCCTGGGCCGTTCAAGGTGCAGGACCTTGCAACCACCGTGCCAATGGTTCGGAGCGAAGTCCATACCGATGGATCGGTCCATCGCTCACGCGTGTGCAGGATCGGGCAAGGATCTGCGGGGAATGGTGTTACGGAATGGTGCTGATCACATTGTTTCATCATGAGGATGCGGAATTTCGGGGTGGTTGTTCCCCTGGTATGGTTTCAGGCAACTGCCTGTACGGCACAACATGGTGACCAGGATGGTTCCCTCGGAGGGTATTCGGCGCCTGCGGTGGCCCCCCCGCTTGCGCAGGTTTTGGGCGGCATGGGCCTATCGCCGGGAGAAGTCCATTTCAAGGTCGATAAATCCGAGCGACGTTTCGAGGTGGTGGTGCATGGCATTGTGGTGAAGGCTTACGCTTGCGTATTGGGCGAAGTACCGGATGGTGATAAGATGATACAGGGCGACCGGAGGACGCCAGAGGGCGTGTTCGGCATCCGGAGCAAGCGCCTGCACGACAAGTGGCATGCCTTCGTTTGGGTGGACTATCCCAATGCCGAAAGCCGCAGGCGCTTTGAACAGCGCAAGCGTGAAGGTGTGATACCAGCAGATGCCACCATCGGAGGTGAGATCGGCATTCACGGGGTCCCAAAGGGCATGGATCATTGGGTCGATGCCGGAGTGGACTGGACATTCGGCTGTATCGCCCTGAAGAATGCCGACATGGACGAGATCCATCCATACATCAAACAGGGTACGACCACGATCTCCATCGTACCATGATGCGGTCGCAGGACATGGGCTCTACACCGCTTGCGCGCCGTACTTTCGCGATCCGAGAATGGGCCGTGTTGGTCCGCAGGAGCGCACATGGAGATCCCGAAACGATACGATCCGCAGGAAGCGGAAGGAAAGTGGTACCGGCATTGGATGGAGAAGGGCTACTTCCGCAGTGTGCCGGATGAGCGCGAGCCGTACACCGTGGTGATCCCACCGCCGAACGTGACCGGTGTGCTGCACATGGGGCACATGCTCAACAACACCATCCAGGACGTGCTGGTGCGACGTGCGCGCATGCTGGGCAAGAACGCCTGCTGGGTGCCCGGTACCGACCATGCGAGCATCGCCACCGAGGCCAAGGTCGTTCGCCTGTTGCAGGAACAGGGCATCAAGAAGAGCGCGATCGGTCGTGAGGAGTTCTTGAAGCATGCCTTCGCGTGGAAGGAGAAGTACGGCGGCGTGATCCTGGAGCAGTTGAAGAAGCTCGGCGCCAGTTGCGACTGGGACCGCACGCGCTTCACCATGGAGCCGGACCTCAGCGACGCAGTGCTCGATGTCTTCATCGACCTGCACAAGAAAGGCCTGGTGTACCGTGGTCTGCGCATGGTGAACTGGGATCCTGTGGCGCTGACGGCCGTGAGCGATGAGGAGGTGATCCACAAGGAGGTCAGTTCGAAGTTGTACCACATCCGCTACGTTGTTGAAGGCACTCAGGATGAATGGGTGACGATCGCTACCACCCGTCCGGAAACGATCCTCGGCGATACGGCCGTTGCGGTGCATCCGGAGGACGAACGCTACACGCACTTGAAAGGAAAGCGCGTGCTCGTGCCGCTGATCGGTCGCAGCATCCCGGTGATCTTCGACGAGTATGTGGAGCGCGAGTTCGGTACCGGTGCGTTGAAGGTGACACCCGCGCACGACACGAACGACCACGAGCTGGGCAAGAAGCATGGGCTGGAGACCATTGATATCCTGGAGGCCAACGCCACGTTGAGCACCGCTGCACAGCTGTACGTGGGCGAGGACCGCTTCGTGGTCCGTAAGAAGATCACCAAGCAACTGGAGGCCGAAGGTTTCCTGGTGAGGACCGAGGACATCCAGAACAAGGTGGGCACGAGCGAACGCACCGATGCGGTGATCGAGCCGCGCCTGTCGTTGCAGTGGTTCCTGAAGATGAGCGAGCTCGCCAAACCCGCGCTGGACGTGGTGATGGACGGTCGCGTGAAGCTGCATCCACAGAAATTCCAGAACACGTACAAGTACTGGATGGAGAACGTGCGCGACTGGTGCATCAGCCGCCAGTTGTGGTGGGGGCAACGGATCCCGGCGTGGTACAACGATGCGGGTGATGCCGCCGTGTGCCGCACCGAGGCCGAAGCGATCGCGCAGTTCAAGGCCGCTGGTCAAAGCACCACGGGCATCAAGCAGGACGAGGATGTCGTGGACACCTGGTTCAGCAGCTGGCTGTGGCCCATCAGCGTGTTCGATGGCTTCAAGGACCCGGACAACACCGACATCAAGTATTACTACCCCACGAACGACCTCGTGACCGCGCCGGAGATCCTCTTCTTCTGGGTGGCGCGCATGATCATGGCGGGCATGGAGTACAAGCAGGAGGTGCCGTTCAAGAACGTGTACCTCACGGGCATCGTGCGCGACAAGATCGGCCGCAAGATGAGCAAGAGCTTGGGCAACAGCCCGGATCCGTTGGACCTCATCGCCAAGTTCGGTGCCGATGGCGTGCGCGTGGGCATGCTGCTCACCTCACCTGCGGGCAACGACCTGCCTTACGACGACTCGTTGTGCGAGCAGGGTCGCAACTTCGGCAACAAGATCTGGAACGCGTTCCGCCTCGTGAAGGGCTGGGAGGTCGCGGACAAACCACAGCCGGAGGGTTCAGCAGCTGCGGTTGCGTGGATGCGTTCACGCGTGGTGCGCGGCACGGCCGAGATCGATGCATTGTTCGATCAGTTCCGCATCAGTGAAGCGCTGATGACCACTTATAAGTTGGTCTGGGACGATCTGTGCAGCTGGTATTTGGAAAGCATCAAGCCTGCGTTCGTCAACGGCGTGGGCGAGCCGATCGACCGTGCGACCTACGAAGCCACGCTGGACCTGTTCCAGGACGTGCTCAAGTTGCTGCATCCCTTCATGCCTTTCCTCAGCGAGGAGGTATGGCATCTGCTGCGTGAACGCACCGATGATGTGATCGTGGCGCCATGGCCGAAAGGTGGTGCGGGCGATGCGAAACTGGAGGCCGAGATGCAACACGCCTTCGATCTGGTGTCCGCTGCACGCAATGTGCGGAACGAGCGAGGTATGTCGCCGAAGGAGGCGCTGGATGTACAGGTGAAGGGCGCTCCTCCGATGCGTTCAGCCGTTTCCACGCTGGCCTTGAAACTCGCCAACCTGAAGGCGATCAGCCCCGTGGAGAAAGCTGGTGAAGGCGCGATCACCTTCCTTGTGGGCACTACGGAATACGCCGTTGATCTGGGTGGCAAGGTGGATCCAGCCGCCGAAGCGAAGAAGGCGGTGGAAGAGATCGACTACCTACGCGGTTTCCTTTCCAGCGTGGAAAAGAAGTTGAGCAACGAGCGCTTCGTGGCGGGTGCGCCGCCGCAGGTGCTGGAGAACGAGCGCAAGAAGAAGGCCGACGCCGAAGCCAAGATCAAGGCGCTGGAGGAAAGGCTGGCGGTACTGAAGTAGTTACGGGTTCCACAGGGGTGATCCCGGCTCCGGAACCGACCTTGTATATTTGAACCATCGATTCAAAAATACAAGGCATGAATTTTATCCATCGTGATCAGGAACAACGGCTTCGCAGGCTGCTCCGGGCCTTTCCGGGGGTGCTGCTCACGGGTCCCAGGCAGTGTGGGAAGAGCACCATGACGAAGATGGCCCTCGCTGGCTGGGACTTCTTCGACCTGGAACGCCCTTCGGACCTGTCGCTGCTCGAAGCCGACCTGGAGGGCTTCCTCGATGCGCACCCCAAGCGGCTCATCATCGATGAGGCCCAGCGCATGCCTGCACTGTTCAGCGCCTTGCGCCACGCGGCCGATAAAGGGAAGGGCAAGGGGCGCTTCGTGCTGCTGGGATCGGCAGGGCCTGCGCTCATGCGGCAGGTGAGCGAATCCCTGGCGGGCCGCGTGGGGCTCATGGAACTCACGCCTTTCCTGTCGTGCGAGCTGACCGGAAGTACCCGGGCCAAGGACCGCTGGTTCTGGGGCGGCTTCCCGCCGGTGTTGGCCCTGCGCGATGCGCGGCTGCGCGGGGAATGGTTCGCCGCCTACATCTCCACCTTGCTGGAACGGGACCTGCCAGCGCTGGGCATCGGCCTGCCGGCAGGTCGTTTGCGCCGCTTGTGGACCATGCTCACCCACGTACATGGGCAACTGCTTAACGTTTCGGACCTCGCCCGCTCGCTCGGCGTATCGTCGCACACGGTGAACGGCGACCTTGATGTGCTGGAGGGCGCGTACATGATCCGGCGGCTGTCGCCGTACCACGCCAATGTGCAGAAGCGACTCACCAAGAGCAGCAAACTCTACCTTCGCGACACGGGCCTGCTGCATTTCCTCGCTGGTCTGCGAAAGCCGACCGAGCTGGTCACCTGGCCTAAGCGCGGCCATTCATTCGAGGGGCTGGTGATCGAGGAACTGGCCACGCTGGCTCACAACCGTCTGGTGCATCCGGAACTGTTCTTCTGGCGCACCCAAGCGGGCGCCGAAGTGGACCTGCTGATCCGCGACGGCCGCAAGGTGCTGCCCATCGAGGTCAAATTGGGCGCGGCCGTGGACCATCGTTCCGTGGCGGGGCTCCGTCAGTGCATGGCCGATCTTGGCCTGAAGCGCGGCTGGGTGATCACATCAGGCACCGAGCCGCGCACGCTATCGCCGGAGATTGAAGTGGTACCCTGGCGAATGATCACTACCGGGGAGATCGACCTGTTCTGACCCCTTCGCCAACGAGCTGCATCCATGCGGAACGCGCCCAACTTCGGATGATCGCCAAGCAACGCCGAAGCCAAGTTCAAGACGCTGGAAGAAAGGATGAGGCAATTAGCTGATTAGCAAATTGGTCGATTAGCTGATGAATGCCTGCCGGGTCACTGCTTCATGAAGCGGGCTGCGCCCTCGAGTGTGCGCATGATGTAAGTGCCCGGCGCGAGATCGCGTACATCCAACTCAGTGAGGTTCTCTCGGTGCGTAGCTGGGACGTGCATCATGCGCCCATCGATCGTGAATACCTGCAATAGGCCGGTGCTGTTGGTGGGAGTCGAAACGTAGAGCACCTCGTTCGCCGGGTTGGGCATCACCTGGATTTCGTTGCGCGATGCAGGTGCTATGCCTGTGCTTATCTCCACCACATGCGTCGCGGTGTTGGTGATGATCGGCGGGTTGAAGTCGAAGTAGATGCCAGCGTTGTTCTCGATGATCTCACCGACCATGATGCCTGCATCGGGTTTGATGCGGTAGCTGATGTAGCCCTGGCTGCCGAGCAGATCGGCGGTGCTGTCCGGCAGGTTGATCGCGTTGAAGGTGAGGACGAGTTCACGGCCTTCGCCGAAGGACGGCGTGAAGGCGTGTGAGGCACCGAGGACCTGGAGCGAGGTGATGTCGAGGTCGGTGTCGAGCACATCGCGGATCACCACGGTCTCCGCCGCAGCGGTGCCGGTGTTCTGGAACCGTACGGTGTAGTCGATGTGGGTATCCTGGTCCCGGAAATACTGGTCACCGCTGGTGCGGCTACTGGTGATACCGTGCTTGTCGTTGGGGTCGTAACTGCCTGTGATGGTCACATCCAGCAGCGTGGTGTTGTTCGTGGTATTCGTTTCACTGGCTGAATTGCTCACGGTGGCCACGTAGTTCAACATCGTCCCGAGCAATGAGATATCGGCAGGCACGTTGGCGGTAAAGGTGAGGGTGACGGTTGCGTAGGGGGCCATGGCCGGTAGGCTCCAACTGGAAGTGGATGGAGCGAGGAGCACGGCATCGTACGAAAGGGCAATGTTCACTTGACCGCTCGGAAAGGCCGAATTGTTCACGACGGTCATCCATACTTGCGTAGCGAATCCGGGCCGTGCGTTGGTGCTGCTCAGGCTCACACTCAGGTCATGCGGCACGGTGCTCAGGTTAGCGAAGTCGATGGTCGCGAGGGGTGTTCCTGCATCGAGCGTGAAGTCCGCGGAGCCCGTGGATGGGCATGACCATGCTTCGTCTGGTGTTACGGGCTGCTGCACTAGATAGGTAGCGAATCCCAAATTGCGCTGATAGAGACCGATGGCATCGGTCATGGCGTACTGATCACCCGGTTGTATCGTGAGCACCCGGTAGGGTTGGCCGAGGTCGAAGCCGTTGAACGCGCAGTTCTCGTCCGCATCGTGGTAGACCCTGCCTTGCACACGGCCGCAAGGCCCGGACAACGAGCCGATGGTGAACTCGGTGCCGGTTGTGCAGTACGCCACACCCGGAATGCCGTTGATCCCACCTTGGTTCCACCAGTAGTACACCGTGTGCGTACCGGCCGGTATGCCACCCAAGGTGTAGGGCCCCGCGCTACTGCCGAAGTTGTAGATGGAATCGAAGGTGGGGCTTTGCACCCAATAGGCGATGTCACCGCCGAATTCACCCGGCATGGTCACCGAGCCGTTGGAGAGTGTGCCGCAGGCCGACGATGTGCTGAGGATGTCAGGGAACCCGATCCCTGAGCTGGTGATGTTGGTCTGGATGGTCCCTGCGCACCCGTTCACGTCGGTCACCGTGATCAGGTTCGTGCCTGGACAGAGGCCGGCGAACGTCACATTGTTACCATTCACTTCGGAAAATGGATGATCGAAGTTGTAGGGCGGTGTACCACCCATGGTGCTCAATGAAGCGACGGCCCAACCCGTGCAGCCGCCATCACAAGCGAACTGGAGTTCCTGTGCGGGTACGAACATGTTCAGCCCCCCCAACATGTTGATCGTCACAAAGCCCACTGCGGTCTGGCCCATGCCGTCGGTCACTTCCACGCTGTACTCACCGGGGCAAAGGCCCGTGGCATTCGGCGTGCCTTGACCTGCTGGTGGAGCCGGACTCCATACAAAGCTGTATGGCGGCAAACCGCCGGAGGCATTGGCCGTCGCTATGCCATTGCATTGGAAGCAAGTGGCGTCAAAGGTGCTCATGAAGACCTCCACTGCGAGGGTGCGGCAGGCAAGGCAAAGAGCGAATAGGAGTGTGGCGGTCTTGATCACGTGGACTCGGTTCTTGTAGAATGACGTGTCGTGCGGTGAACGGTTGTGTGAAGTTGGCGAAACCCGGCGATACGCCAATCGGACCATGAGCGAACGGGCACCATCATGGAGGGTTACCTTCGCCACATCGACCGCGACCTCACATACGCTGCCATCGACATCGGATCCAACGCAGTGCGCCTGCTCGTGGGCGAGGTGATCGAGCGGGACGACCATCCGGTCATCAAGAAGCAGACGCTGGTGCGTGTGCCCATCCGATTGGGTGAGGATGTGTTCGACAGCGGGGCCATCAGCCGAGCGAAGTGCGACTACCTGATCAAGAGCCTGAAGGCATTCCGGCTGCTCACCGAGGTGTACAACGTGCCCTACCTGCGCTGTTGTGCCACCAGTGCCATGCGTGAGGCCACCAACCGGGACGAGGTGCTCGCGCGGGTGGAGATGGAGAGCGGCATCCACATTGAAGTGATCAGCGGCCGTGTGGAAGCGGACCTGATCGTGAACACCTTCTGGACCCAGGACCTGTTGAAGGACCGCAGCTACCTGTACATCGATGTGGGCGGCGGCAGTACCGAGCTCACCTGGTTGGAGCAGGGGCGACGCGTGAAGAGCGCGAGCTTCAAGGTCGGAACGGTCCGAACCCTCAAAGGCAAGGTGCAGTCCGCGAGTTGGGCGGAGATGCGTGCGTTCCTCGACGAACTCCGCGTGCAACATGGGTCGCTCATGGGGATCGGTACGGGTGGTAACATCAACCGGATCTTCAAGGAGAACGGCAACACGTTCGGTGAGCCGCTCTCGCGACAGGACATCAAGGACCAGCGCGACCGCATTGCGAACCATTCCTTCGAGGACCGGGTGAAGCTGCTGCGTCTGCGACCCGACCGAGCCGACGTGATCATCCCGGCGGCGGACATCTTTTTGCAGGTGATGGATTATGCGGGCATCGAGGAGGTGTTCGTGCCCAAGGTGGGTCTGGCGGATGGGGTCATCTATGACCTGTATATGCGCCAGCGTGGGAAGGTGCGCTATCCGGCGGGCGCTCCCATCGTGACATAGACTATCCGCGATCGCGCCGAGTGTCTTTCATGGCATCCGTGCTCATGTCTCGTTGTGGTCCGTGGGATGAACTCCTTCGGGCCCTCTTCCCAGATCCTTATAACTGATCCGGAATACGCGCCTGTCCCGATGGTCGGTGGCAATGGATCGGATAATCTAAAAATTAGGTAAGTCTAAAATAAATAATAGATTTGTATAAAATATGCGGATCATTCTTTACGTCCTTATGGTGGTCACCTCAGGTACAATACTGGGACAGACCGGAGTGATCACTGGCCGGGTGGTGGGACCCGATGGTCCGTTGGCGTTCGTCAACACCCTGGTGAAGGGGACGGGCACCGGGGTGGCGACCGATATGAGTGGGCTGTTCCGCCTGGAAGGGGTGCCCGTCGGCTACCAGGTCGTGCTGCTATCATTGGTCGGTCACCGGCTGGAGAAGGGACTGTGCTTGTGAAAAGCGAAGTGGACAGCGACCTGGGCGACATCCATCTGGAGCCTACGGGTGCTGAGTTGGAAGAGGTGGTGATCACTGGTACGATGCGCGAGGTGAGCCGCAGCGAGAGCCCGGTCGCCATCGAGGTGGTCTCGCCAAAACTGTTCCGGAAGAACCCGAGTCCAGTGCTCTTCGATGCAGTGGGCATGGTGAACGGGGTCCGGTCCCAGTTGAATTGCAGTGTGTGCAATACGGGTGACATCCATATCAATGGCATGGAAGGACCCTACACGATGGTACTGATCGATGGCATGCCGATCGTGAGCGCCCTCAGTACTGTTTATGGGCTAAGCGGCATCCCCATCAGCATGATTGAAAGGGTGGAGGTCATGAAAGGGCCCGGCTCCTCCCTTCATGGCAGTGAAGCGATGGGCGGGATCATCAATGTGATCACGCGCGATCCAGCCTTTGCACCGCGTGCCTCAGCGGATGTGATGGTCACGAACTGGCAGGAGATGAGCCTGGACCTGGGTGCGCGCTTTGGCAAAGGGCGGGTCAGTGATCTGGTCGGTGTGAACCTTTTTCGATACGGGGATCCGCGTGATGAGAACGGTGATGGATTCACGGATGTCACGTTGCAGGATCGGATCTCGATCTTCAACAAGGTGGCACTATCACGCCCCGACAAGCGAATGGCGAGCCTTGCGGGGCGCTATGTGGTCGAGGAGCGTTGGGGAGGGCAGGTGCAATGGGCACCGGAGTTCGCAGGGTCGGACAGTGTTTACGGTGAGGTCATCGGTACGCGTCGATGGGAGTTGATCGGGCAGTACCAGTTGCCCATGGCTTCGCGGGTCATGCTTCAGGTCAGTGCCAATGGCCATGCGCAACGGTCTTGGTACGGTACCACGCGCTATGATGCCGACCAACGGGTGCTCTTCGGCCAATTGTCGTGGGGTGAACGCTTAGGCGGAAGGCATGAAGTACTCGCGGGTCTTGCTTACCGGTACACCTCCTACAATGACGATACGCCGGCCACGAGCGTGTTCGATAGCGACGGTGAGTTCATACAGGATCGGCCTGAGAAACGTCCGTTGCCGGGGCTGTTCCTACAGGATGAATGGAGCATTAACGAACTGCACAAGTTGTTGGTCGGTATCCGCTCCGATCTTGACAAGGACCATGGGTTGGTGCATTCGCCGCGGTTGGCCTACAAATGGGCGCCGAACGACCGTTGGGTGGTGCGAGGCAACTTCGGCACGGGTTTCAGGGTGGTGAATCTTTTCGCGGAGGACCACGCGGCTTTGACCGGTGCCAGGACCGTGGTGATCGCCGAGTCGCTGCGCCCGGAGCGGTCGATCAATGGGGCGATCAACGTCGTGAAGCGATGGCCGGGAGAGGAGCGTTCCTTCGGGCTCGATGGCACCCTGTTCCATACCTACTTCACGGACCGTATCCTGCCAGACTATACGACCGATCCGGAGTTGATCATCTATGCCAACCTCGATGGCCATGCCGTGTCACGAGGTGCCAGTGTCACCGTGAACGCGCGATCTGCCATGCCGCTCCGACTATCTGCGGGAGTGACCTACATGGAGGTGTTCACTGTTCAGGATGGGCGACGATCGGACATTTACTTCGCACCGCGTTGGTCGGGCACCTTCACCGCCAGCTACGACTGGTCCGTTCGATGGTCGACCGACCTGACCGGTCAGGTCTATGGCCCGATGCGCTTGCCGGTGTTCCCGAACGACTTCCGTCCGGATCACGGTTTGACACATGCTTTGCTGAACGTACAGGTGAAGTACAGGGCCGGTCGTGGTATCGAGGTCTATGGTGGACTGAAGAACCTACTTGATTTCGTGCCGAAGGATCCGATCATGCGTCCTTTTGATCCCTTCGATCGGCGGGTGAACGATCCGATCGACAATCCCAACGGGTACAGCTTCGATCCCTCGTACATCTATGCGCCGCTGCAAGGGATCCGCGGGTTCTTAGGCCTCCGTTGGACCTTGGGTTGAACCTATTTCTTGAACACCAGCCACACCGCCACCACCAGCAATACCCCGGCAAGTGCGTGGTTCCAGCGGAAGGACTCCTCTTTGAAGGCGACCAAGGTGAAGCCCACGAAGACGGCAAGCGTGATCACTTCCTGGATCACTTTCAATTGGATGAGCGTGTAAGGGCCGCCGTGGTCGAGAAAGCCCAAGCGATTGGCCGGCACCTGGAGGCAGTACTCGAAGAAGGCGATGCCCCAGCTGATAAGGATCACCGCGAAAAGGCCGAGCTTAGCCAGCGACGGATGATCCTTGAAGCGCAGGTGCCCGTACCAGGCCAGGGTCATGAACAGGTTGCCCAGGACGAGGAGGACGATGGTCCACAGGCCACGCATGGTGCGAAGCTCATCTGGGGGAATGTCGGGCGATCGACGTTTGGCGCCCGAGAAGTGAACCGGGTGGTGTTGATCGGTCGTTCGCCTTGCAAATGCTGTTACGGCCGCCGTGGACCGTGGTGCTTGCGGATCAGTAGATCGGGACCTGCCCGCGCGTGTTCGAGGGTATGTCACCGCCGATGACCTGAAGGATCAGGTCCCTATCGTTATCCAGCCCCACGTATTTGACCTGTCCGTCCATGTTCAGGTCCTCCCAACGGTATTGCCCGGCAATCACCTGCGTCGGGATGGTACCGCCGATCGCCTGTAGGATGGGGTCGCGGTCGTTGTCCGCGCCGGTGTACTTCACCACCTTGTCGCTCGTCGCGTCGCCCATCACCAGCATGCGGGTGCCGTCCGGCGCCGCGGCGATCGCGAAGGGGTTTACCTGGGTGCCCGCCGCCGCCATGATGTCCACAGTGGTCGTTCCGGCACCGAAGGCGGGCGTGGAAAAGGTGATGGCACCGAGATGGTTGCGGTGCTTTACCGCGATCCGGTAGTTGCCCTGGGGTATCTGCATGTAGTGCAGCGGCTCGCCCGTGGTGGCGATCACCGATCCGTTCCGCAACATCAGGGCCGGAACGCTTTGCTGCAGCAGGCCCGGCATGTCCGGCGCCGTACGCCATTCGATGATCACCCAGTCCACGATCGCCTCAGGGCCTTCCGTTTCCAGCATGTCCGCCGTGATCGTGAGCGGGGTGACGTTGTTCATGTACGCGTATCCCGCCGCCGAATACGGCTCGGTGAGCGGTACCAGGCCTTGTGCCCGAAGATCATCGCGCATCAGGCCAAGATCCGGGTCCCACGCGCCCTGCAGACAGGCTCGCAGCACCAGGCTCGGTGGGGCGATGGAGCAGGGCATCGGGTGGACGCACACCATCGGTTCGAATCCGAAGTTGGCCTGGGCGAGGTCCAGGTATTCGGGGATGTTGGGAAGACAGGTGAAGCTGTTGCCGGTACATACCAGCTCTTCCAGCGTGAGCGGTAATTGTGGGAGACAGTCCAATTGGGTGTCCGTGATGGTCAGCACTCGGAGCGCGGAGGGCAGGTTGGTGATCCCGCCAGTGAGGGGATTATGGCTCAGGTCCAGTGTACCGGTGCCGTCGCAGACCTGGGCTGGGAGCGTCACCGCCTCGATCAGGTTGTAGCTCAGGTCCAGCAAGCCGTTCATGAAGGTGCAGGCGTACTCCGGCAGGGTGGTGAGCAGGTTGTGGTGCGCGATCAAGGTCTGGCTGGTCGCCCAATAGGTCCAAGGCAGATCGGTGAGCTGGTTGTGGGAGACATCGATCCATGTGGCCAACAGACCATCGGGTACCGTGGCGAGCGCATTGTGGGCGAGGTTCATATAGCCCATGTCGGAAGGTGGCTCGCCGGTCCAGCCCGCAAGCAGGTTATGCGACGCGTTCAACCCAACGCTCGGCCTGTCCCCGCACCACGCTATGCTGGTCAGCTGGTTGTTCTGGACGGAGAGGGTCTGCAGGGAACTGTTCTGTGCGAAGCAGAGGTCGAGCGTGCCGCTCAAGCCACAGTCGATCATGCCCAGGGACATGAGGCTCGCGGGGATCTCCAGCGTGTTGCCGTTCAAGGGGTTCCCCTCCAGCACCAACACCTGCAGGTTGCCGAAGGCGCCGATGCCGGTGAGGTTGGACACGTCGGCGTTGATGATCTGCAGTTCGGTCGCGTTGGCTACATCCGGATGGGCCTGATCGATGAACACACCATCGATCGCTCCGGGGAATTGGTTATCCACCCAGCTGCGCAGGTTCGGGTCGGGCATGTAGACCTGGGCGAAGGTCGGCGAGAGGGCCACGGTAGCCGCGATGGCCGAAAGGAGTCCTTTGCACCGGATCGGGAGTGCCATGTGGAATAGACGGGCGCGCCTCGACAGGTTGCCTTCCGGGGGGCAGCCGCCCTCACACCCGCCCCGCTTTGATCTCCTCCACCACGGTGGGGTCCAGCAATGTGGTTGTATCGCCCAGGCTATTCAGCTCGTTCTCCGCCACCTTGCGGAGGATGCGCCGCATGATCTTGCCGCTGCGGGTCTTCGGTAGGCCGCTCACGAACTGGATCTTGTCGGGTTTGGCGATGGGTCCGATCACGCGGTTCACGGTGGCGAGTATCTCGGCACGTGCAAGGTCCGGGTCATCGATCTTTTTCTCGGCGATCACATAGGCGTAGATCCCCTGCCCTTTGATGTCGTGCGGAAAGCCCACCACGGCGCTTTCCACCACCCATTCGCTTTCGTTGATCGCGTTCTCGATCTCGGCCGTTCCGAAGCGGTGGCCGCTCACGTTGATCACATCGTCCACACGACCGATGATCCGGTACCGGCCATCGGCATCGCGGCGTGCGCCATCGCCGGAGAAATAGTAACCCTTGTAGTTGCTGAAGTAGGTCTGTCGGCAACGTTCGTGATCGCCCCAGGTGGTGCGGATCATCGCGGGCCAGGGGAACTTGATCGCGAGGAGTCCCTCCACTTCGTTGGCGCGTATCTCCTGTCCATCCGGGGTGAGGAGCACGGGTTGAATGCCGGGCAGGGGCCAGGCGGCATAGCTCGGCTTCTCATCGGTGATGCCGGCCAGCGAGGAGATCATGATCCCACCTGTCTCGGTCTGCCACCAGGTGTCCACGATGGGGCAACGGTTCTTGCCGATGTGTTCCTTGTACCAATGCCAGGCCTCTTCGTTGATGGGTTCGCCCACACTGCCGATCACGCGCAGGGAATCGAGCGCATGCGGCTTCACGAATTCCAGGCCCTGTGCCATGAGCGACCGGATCGCCGTGGGAGCCGTGTAGAAGATGTTGACCTGATGTTCGTCGATCACCTGCCAGAAACGGCCAGCGTCGGGGTAGGTGGGGATGCCCTCGAACAGCAGGGTGGTGGCGCCCGCGAGCAAGGGGCCATAGATGATGTAGCTGTGGCCGGTCACCCAGCCGATATCGGCGGTACACCAGTACACCTCATTCTCCTCGTATTGGAACACGTTCCGGAAGGTGTAGTCGGTAAAGACCATGTAGCCGCCACAGGTGTGTACCACGCCCTTGGGTTTGCCGGTACTGCCACTGGTGTACAGGATGAAGAGCGGGTCCTCGCTGTCCATCTCCTCCGCCGGACAGTCCGCAGGTACCTGGGTGAGTTCCTCATGCAGCCATACGTCCCGTCCGGGCTGCATGTGTACGGGGGCACCGGTATGCTGCGCCACGATCACCTTGGCCACACCGGGAAGATCCTTCAGTGCCTCATCCACAATGGCCTTCACGGCCACTTTCTTCGCACCGCGGGCCATGCCGTCGGTGGTGAGCATGCAGGTCACATCCGCATCGCGCACGCGATCGGCGATGCTTTGTGCGCTGAACCCAGCGAAGACCACGGAATGGATGGCGCCGATGCGAGCGCAGGCCAGCAAGGCCACGGCCAGGTCCGGGATCATGGGCATATAGATGCATATGCGGTCGCCCTTCTTCACTCCATTGCGCTTCAGGACATTCGCATAGCGGCACACGCGCTCGTGCAATTGCCGGTAACTGATCCGCTGTGCCTCGCCATTCGGGTCGTTCGGTTCCCACAGGATGGCCGTTTTGTCGCCACGGCTGGCCAGGTGCCGGTCCAGGCAATTCTCGGTGATGTTGAGCTTACCGCCGATGTACCAGGCCACCTTGGGCGTATCGAACTCCCATACGAGCACCCGGTCCCATTTGCGTCGCCAGGAGAAGGTCTCAGCCTGTTCGGCCCAGAATCCCTCCGGGTCTGCGACGCTTCTGGCATGAGCAGCGGTGTAATCGGCGTGGGATCGGAGGCGTATGGAGCTCATGGTCGGATGGGCCGGCGGATGGTCCCGGATACCGCAAGTATCGGGAATGCGGAGGTGGAAATTACACGATCAGGCGTGCGGATCGTCCTCGTTGCTCCGGTCATAGGCACCGTTGAAGGCGTAGTACCCGAAGATCATCAGGCCCGCGGCGATGGGGATGGCGACCGCTACGAAGACGCCCCATTGGATCAGCCGGTCCATGGAGGGGTCACGACCGATCTCCGCCCAGGCCGTTCGGGACAGGGCGATCAGCGCCAATGGCCCCAGTCCCATCCACACGATCCCGGCGTAGCGCTTCAGGCGGTCCATGGCTCAGTCGGCGTGTGGGGTACGTTCGGTGATGTACAGGGCGCCGATCACCAGGCATACGGCAGCGATGGCGATGGGGTACCATAGCCCGATGAGCGGATCCCCCGGCCGGATGGTGGTGAGCAAGGTGGCGATGAAGGGTGTGAGACCGCCGAACACGCCATTGCCGACGTGGTAGGGCAGGCTCATGCTGGTGTAGCGGATCCGCGTGGGGAACAGCTCCACCAGGAACGCGGCGATGGGCCCATAGACCATGGTGACATACAGGATGAGGATGAAGACGATGCCCACGAGTTTCCAATAGGTGGCGGGGTCCACGGCGATGGATGACGCTTCGACGGAGGTAGCTGTCGTCGAGGTGGCCTGCACCTGCTCGGTAGGTGTGGAGGCGGACCGGTCCGTGACGTGGCGCATCTCGTTGAAGAGCGGGCGATAGGTGAGTACGGCGAGCAACATGCCGGCGAGCATGATGCGTTTGCGGCCGATGCGGTCGCTCCATGCACCGAAGATCACGAAGAAGGGTGTAGCGAAGAGGATGGCCCAGATGAGGATGGTGCGCGACTGGTCGAAATCGAGTCGGCAGGTGTTCTCCAGGAAACTCTGGGCATAGAACTGGCCGGTGTACCACACGACCCCCTGGCCCATGGTGGCACCGAACAAGGCGAGCAGCACCATGCGCAGGTTCCGCTTGCGGGTGAAGCTCTCCTTCAACGGGTTGGTGCTCGTGCGGCCCGCCTGCTTCAGCTCGGCGAAGAGCGGGCTCTCGTTCATTTTCAAACGGATGTACACGCTTACGCCCACCAGCACGATCGAGAGCAGGAAGGGGATGCGCCAGCCCCAGGCGTTGAACCGGGCGATGGACTCCGCCGGATCGGCGGCGAGGGCATGACGGGTAACGAGGATGACGCCCAAGGAAACGAACAGGCCGAGGGTGGCCGTGGTCTGGATCCAGGAGGTGTACAAGCCCCGCTTGCCGGGCGGCGCATGTTCGGCCACATAGGTGGCGGCACCGCCATATTCACCGCCGAGCGCAAGCCCCTGCAACAGGCGTAACACCAGCACGATGATGGGTGCCGCCGGACCGATGGTGTCGTACCCCGGCACCAGGCCGATGGCGAAAGTGCTTCCGCCCATGAGAATGAGGGTGAGCAGGAAGGTGTATTTGCGGCCGACGAGATCACCGATACGGCCGAAGACCAGTGCGCCGAAGGGTCGTACGATGAAACCCGCAGCGAAGGTGGCCAACACGCTGAGCAGTGCCGCCGTGGGGTTCGTTCTCGGGAAGAACTGCGTGGCGATCACCGAGGCCAGGCTTCCGAAGATGTAGAAGTCGTACCACTCGATCAGTGTGCCGAGCGAGGAGGCCCAGATGATGTTTCGGATCCGCTTCGGGGCCTCCATGGATCCGGCCAAGATAACCGGACGGGCGAAGCGGTCAGTACAGGAGATCGTTGTCGTTCCCGTACGGACGGCGCTGCTCGAACTTGAGGTCGCGCAGGACACTGGCCTTCACATTGATCCGGAAGCTGAAGCTCTTGCGCACACCGAGCGGGATGATGTTGAAGTTGAACTCCCAGCAATGCAGGTCCCAGTACAGGTTCAGGCTGGTGGGCGTCCAGTCCTCGGCCACCAGGTCATACCCGCTGCTGAATCCCAGCTTCCAGTATTTAAGGATGTTCAGGTCGCCGTTGAAGAGGACGCTCTGGCGCTGTGCGTCGGTGTGGCTCAGGTCCGCATAGGTGCGTGTGATGTCGTAGCTGTAACTAAGCCCCAGCCGCCAGGGCACACTGAAGTTGATCCGGGCGCCTTTGCTCGGATCGCTCTCCTCCACCACCTGTTGGTCGTTGCCCGGCGTGTTCGATGGGGCCTGGCCGTAGCGCTTGCTCTTCAGGTCCACACCCAAGGCCACGTTCGTATAGGTCATGCGTGCCAGCTTCCCGCTCACCGATCGTTCGCTGCGATCGATGCGTTGTCCCAGTTCGTTCACCGCGTAGGGATCCCACAGGCTCACCACGTTCACGTTGAGCTTGTTGAACAGGGCGGTCCGCGCCGAAAGGTTCACGGGCGACCAGCGCAGCGAATCCTGGAAGATGTCGTAGCTGGTGTTCACGCCCACATACTCGAAGAGTTTGATCTTCTTGAGCTGGAGGGCATCGCTCACGGCGGCGCTGTCGCGCATGGCCTTGCCATCGCGCACCTTGGCCTCGAGGTTCTGGATCAGGCCCAGGTTCACGGTGCCGCTCTCGCCAGCGGCCGGTTTGCCATAGAGGCCGATGTCATAGGGTGAATAGCTGGCGATGCTGCCACCCGGACCGAAGAAGCCCTCGATCTGTGTGGTCTGCTCCGGTCGGTAGTTGAAGCCCACGCTGGGTGTGATCACGTGGCGGATGGCCCGGATGCGGTCGCTGCGGAAGGTGTACATGCCATGGAGCTTGCTGGTGAGTGTGGCCCCCGCGCTCCATTCGAAGGGCGCGGCGAACCGGGGCACGGTATCGGTGAGGGTCCGCACCTCGTCACCATCGGTCACCACGGTCTTGCGCAGCTGCTCGAAGTACATCCGGTCGGTGAGCCGTAATTCGGGATTCAGGGTAACGAACTTGTTCTTCAACGTGGTGGTCACGGCCGCGGTGTGCCTGATCCCGTTCCGCATGTTGCGGGTGAGCGCGGGCAGGTTGCCCCAGGAGAGTTGCTGCTCGGTGGTGGTGAGGCGGTTGTCGAAATTGGCGGTATAGGTCACGCCGATCTGGTCGTAGAAACGGGCAGGGGCTCCTACTGGGCGCAGTTTCTGGAAGGGGAAGAGGCGCTGCAGGTTGAAGGTGATGGCCGGAGCGGTGATGTCGAAGGAGCGGTTCAGGGTGTTCTGGCTGTGGCGCAGGTTCACCGCCAGGTTGTAGGGTTTGCCGGGCCAGAGGTGGGTCCAGGCGATGTTGCTCTGGAAGGTATTGCTCAGGTAATCGACGGTGCTGCTGTTGAAGTTGTTGGTGAAGTTCTGGCTCGTGCCCAGGTTCACGCTCGCGTTGAACCGGTCGGTGAGGCTGGCCTTGGGGTCCACCTGGTGGTTCCAACGGATGAAGAAGTTGCGCTGGCGGCTGAAGTCGGGGAACTCCGGATCGCTGTTCAGCAGGGTGCTGTAGCTCAGGTCCACGTTGCCGCCGAAGCGGTACCGGGTCTTGTAGCGGCTGCCGGTGCGCAGGGCCCAGGACCCGCGGGTGTAGATGTCGCCGGTCACCGAAAGGTCCAGGTGGTCGTTGATCGGCTGGTACCAGCCCCCGTTCAGCAGGTAATAGCCCCTGGCCTCGTCGTAGCCCCAGGTGGGGATCAGTACGCCGGCGCTTCCGCCCTTCACATTGGGGAACATGCCGAAGGGGATCGCGAGCGGTGTGGGGATCTTCCAGATCTTCATGTAGGCGGGCCCCGCGATGATCTTGTCGTCGGGGATCACCATCATGCGGCTCACCTTGAAATGGTAGTGCGGAGTGGGCCTGTCGCAGGTGGTGAGCATACCGCCCTTGCTGTGTACCTCGCCATTGGCGTGCCTTTTGCTCAGGCTGGCACTGACCCAACTTTCCTGTTCATGTGTACGCACCTGGCGGATCAGCCCCTGTTTGGTCTTGAAGTTGTACCGGATGCTGTCGGCCTCGATCACCGACCCGTCCTGGGTGAATTGGGGTTTGCCGACCACCGTGCCGCTGCTGTCCGGGGCACCAAAGGCCTGGGTCTCCTCGTTCTTGAAGTTGAAGACGATCCGGTCCGCGGTCATCTCCACATCGCCGTAGGTCACGGTGGCGGCGCCGAAGAGGAATACCGTGCCTGCCGCGATATCGTAGCGCATGCTGTCCCGGGCACTGTACCGCACCTCCTCCTCCAAGGCCTGGGCCAGGGCGGGCCGTGCGTGGCACATCAACAGGAAAATGATGAAAACTGCACCGATCCAAGGGAAACCCTCGTTGCCACCCCCTATAGCTTCGCGCCGTATGGGCATTGAGAGGGAGGTCTCCGGCATGGAACAGGACGAACGGCTTGCAGCGGGGCCGCAAAGTACGCAACAGCCTACGGGAGAGAGCGAACAGCGCAGGCGCGAGCGTTTGATCAGGGCTTGGGCCGTACAGGCCAGGCGCAAGCGGTGGAAGGTGGACCAGAACGCCGTGGGGGCGGAGATCCTGTGGAACCTCATGCGGTACACGATCGGGCTGGCGTTGTGGCTGGTGGTGGGTATGGCCATCGCACAAACACCGGGCCGCGACCCCAACCGGATACGCACCGTGGTGCTCGATGCCGGACATGGCGGCAAGGATCCGGGCAACCTGGGCACCGGGCGTTACAAGACCACCGAGAAGCACATCTCGTTGAACGTGGCCAAGCTCCTGGGTAAGTACATCAGCGAGACCTACCCCGATGTGAAGGTGGTCTACACCCGCGACGACGACACCTTCATCGAATTGCGGGAGCGGTGCAACATCGCCAACCGCAACAAGGCCGACGTGTTCATCAGTATCCACTGCAACGCCAACGACAACAGGTCGCCGCATGGTTGCGAGACGTATGTGATGGGTCTGCACAAGACCGCCGAGAACATGCGTGTGGCGCAGAAGGAGAACGAAGCCATCCTCCTGGAGGAAGGACATGAGCTGAAGTACGATGGCTACGATCCCAAGGATCCCGAGAGCATCATCGCATTGAGCCTGCGCCAGAACACCCATCTGGACCATAGTCTGTTGTTGAGCGCCCTCATCCAGAAACAGTTCAAGGACCGGGTGGGGCGGGTGGACCGCGGCGTGAAACAGGCCGGGTTCCTGGTGATCAGTTACAACACCATGCCCAGTGTGCTCATCGAACTGGGCTTCCTCACCAACCCCACGGAAGAGGACTACCTCCAGCAGGCCGAGGGCCAGGACTACATGGCCAGCGCCATCTATCGGGCCTTCAAGGAATACAAGGCCATCGTGGAGCATGCCGGTGAAGGTGGTTCCCGGACCACCTCCTCGACACCAACGGACCCGCCCAAAGCGGAACCGCAAGCGCCCGAACCCATACGTCCTGTTGTGCACCAGGAGGCTACGGCCGTCCTGTTCAAAGTGCAGATCGTCACCAGCAGCAAGCGCATTCCCACCAAGCCCCAGAACTTCAATGGGCTGGAAGGGGTGGAGGAGCACAAGGGCGCGGGGATGTACAAATACACCTTCGGGGCCGAAGCCACAGTGGCCGCTGCGCGCCGCCTCCAGGACACCTGCCGTGCCAAGGGATACAACGAGAGCTTCATCGTGGCTTTCAAGGACGGGGAGCGCATCGCCTTGCAGGAAGCACTTAAATTAGCCGAGGCCCATTAAGGGTGTGAACTGAATGAGGATCAAACGGGAGTACACCATCGCGGGCCTCGTCCTGGGCAGCATCGGGTTGCTCTTCTTCGGCATCAACTTCCTCAAGGGGCTCGATCTCTTCCAGAAGCGCAACGTGTACCACGCGGTGTACAACAACGTAGCGGGCATTTCGAGCGCGAGCCCGGTGTTCTACAACGGGTTCAAGGTGGGGCAGGTGATCGATGCGGAATTGCTCCCCGGCAGCGGCCATGTGGTGGTGAGCTTCCAGATCAACGAGGACAAGCTCGCGATCGCCAAGGACACCAAAGTGCAGATCTACAGCGCCGACCTCTTCTCGCGCGCCCTCCAACTGGAGTTGGGCAAAGGCCCGCTGGCCGAGCCGGGCGACACCCTCATCGGCGATGTGCAGTTGAGCCTCACCGATGCGGTGAGCGCGCAGATCGACCCGCTCAAGGCAAAGGCCGAAGGCATGGTGTCCAAGGTGGATTCGGTATTGAACACCTTCCAGCAGATGTTGAACAAGGAGACGGTGGGCGACATCGACAGCAGCTTCAGCAGCATCCGGGATGTGTTGGAAAGCCTGAGCCGGACGGCCGAACGGGTGGACCGCCTCGTGGCCGCCGAGAGCCTCACCCTGCGTTCCACCCTGCACAACCTGGACTCGTTGAGCGCCACCCTGGTGCGCAACAGCGATGAACTGGACCATATCTTCACCAACCTGGACACCCTCAGCGCCGATCTCGCCACGGGGCGGCTGCGGAAGATCATGGATGACATGGCCCTTACCAGCGCCGAGATGAAGAAAGTGGCACAGGCCATCGGCAACGGCGAGGGAACGATGGGCAAGTTGATGAAGGACGACAGCCTGTACACCAACCTCAACCACGCCAGTGCGGAACTCGACCTGTTGCTGGAGGACCTGCGCGTGAACCCGAACCGTTACTTCAGTGTGTTCGGGAAGAAGGACCGCCTGCCGAAGCTGAGCGATGCGGATGTGGAGCGGATCGGGAAGGTGGTCGGCGAGGAAAAGCGGAAATGACCATGGGCATCGCGAGCATCATCTTCATCCTCCTGGTCGGCGCGGCCTCCTGGCTCTTCGCACGCAACGTCAGGCGCATCCGGCGCAACATCCTGCTGGGGCGCGATGAGGTGATCAACGACCGCCGGAACGAGCGCTGGGCGGTGATGGCCCGTGTGGCGCTGGGCCAGAGCAAGATGGTGGCACGGCCCGTCGCAGGTCTGCTGCACATCGTGGTCTATGCGGGCTTCATCATCATCAACATCGAGGTGCTGGAGATCCTCATCGACGGCATCTTCGGCACGCATCGGATCCTGTCGTTCCTCGGTGGCCTCTACGACTTCCTCATCGGCAGCTTCGAAGTATTGGCCGTGGGGGTTTGGGTGGCCTGTGCCATTTTCCTGGTGCGCCGCAATGTGCTCCGGTTGAAGCGCCTGGTGATGAAGGAGCTTGACGGCTGGCCGAAGACCGATGCCAACCTGATCCTCTGCACCGAGATCGCATTGATGAGCGCGTTCCTGCTGATGAACGCGGCGGACTGGACCTTGCAGCAACGCGGCGAGACGCATTACGTGGTAGCGGGAGCGTTCCCGGTCAGTTCGGCCATTGCCGGTCTTTTCTCCCTTCCCTCCTTCTCCACAGGCAGCCTCATCGCCATCGAACGGGGGTGTTGGTGGTTCCACATCATCGGCATCCTGGCCTTCCTGAACTACTTGGTGGTGAGCAAGCACCTCCACATCCTGCTGGCATTCCCCAATGTGTGGTACAGCAAGCTGAAGCCACGTACCGAGATGGCCAACATGCCGCGTATCGCCGATGAAGTGAAGAGCATGATGGACCCATCGGTGCCGCCCCCGGAGCCACCCGCACCACATGCGGTGGCAGGGGTGGAGATGACCGAGCGCTTTGGCGCCAGGGACGTGTTCGATCTGAGCTGGAAGAGCCTGATGGACGCGTACAGCTGCACCGAGTGTGGTCGTTGCACGAGCGTATGCCCCGCGAATCTCACGGGCAAACTGCTCAGTCCGCGCAAGATCATGATGGATACCCGCGACCGTCTGGAGGAAGTGGGGCGGGTGATCGATGCCGGTGGGAAGTGGGCGGATGATGGAAAGAGCCTGCACACCCGGATCACCGACGAGGAGTTGTGGGCATGCACCACCTGTAACGCGTGTACCCAGGCCTGTCCGGTGAACATCGATCCGGTGAACATCATCCTGGAGATGCGGCGCTACCTGGTCATGGAGGAAAGCAGGACACGTCCGGCGCTGACGAGCATGTTCAACAACGTGGAGAACAACGGTGCGCCCTGGGCCTTCGGGCAGGATAAACGGTTGGATTGGACGAACTCATGAGAAAGGCACACGTCACAAAGTCCAAAACGCCTTCTTGGTGCGAACCATGGCCGGACAGGCAGGTCGGTACTTGTGGTCCGTGTCCTGATCCCTGCGCCTACAACACATCCCGCTGCCCATGAGCGAGTCTTTGACCATCCGCACCATGGCCGAATTCGCGGCTGCGGGCGAAGTGCCCGAAGTCCTATTCTGGGTAGGCTGTGCCGGTAGTTTTGATGACCGTGCGAAGCGGATCACCAAGGCCTTTGTCCGGATCCTGAACGCGGCCCATGTCAAATTCGCGATCCTGGGCCAGGAAGAGAGCTGCACCGGCGACCCGGCCAGGCGGGCAGGCAACGAGTTCCTCTTCCAGATGCAGGCCCAGCAGAACGTTGCGGTACTGAACGGTTATGGGGTGCGGCGTATCGTTACGGCCTGTCCGCATTGTTTCAATACGATCAAGAACGAATATCCAGCCGTGGGTGGATCGTACGAAGTGATGCACCACACCCAGTTCATCAATGCGCTCATGAAGGAGGGCCGCATCAAGGTGGAAGGAGGCAGCTTCAAGGGGAAGCGGATCACCTTCCACGACCCGTGCTACCTGGGTCGTGGCAACAACGAGTACGAAGCGCCGCGGGAAGTACTGCTGAAGTTGGACGCTGCCTTGGTGGAGTTGAAGCGGAGCAAGGAGAAGGGACTGTGTTGCGGAGCCGGAGGAGCGCAGATGTTCAAGGAGGCCGAACCCGGCACACGGGAGGTGAACGTGGAACGGAGCGAGGAAGCGCTTGCGGCATCGCCGGATGTGATCGCTGCCGGGTGCCCGTTCTGCAACACCATGTTGACCGATGGGGTGAAGCACTTCAACAAGGAAGGTGGCGTGGTCGTGAAGGACATCGCCGAACTCGTGGCGGAGGCGGGGGACCTGTAGGCAGCGATCCCGTCCTATCGCACGTCATCCATCCGTGGTACTGGTCCCAAGCCCTACCTTGCCCGCCCGCTTGTGGAACGAACCGTGTGACCGATCATGACCGCTACCGCGCCTGCAGCCGCCTCCCTCAAATCGCTTGGACGTCTCGTCGACCTGCCTGACCATGCCCGGATCTGGGTGTATAAGGCCGCACGGGACCTGAGCCACGCGGAGCAGAACCTGGTGCGCGATCGCGGCCAGGTGTTCACCAGCACGTGGGCTGCGCACGGGTCGCCGCTCGATGCCACCGTGGAAGTGCTGCACGACCGCTTCGTGGTGGTGGCCGTGGACGAGGATCAGGCCCTGGCAAGCGGCTGTAGCATCGATAAGAGCATCAGCTTCATCCACAGCCTGGAGCACGACCTCAACCTCATGCTCACCGACCGCATGGTGGTGGTGTTCGAGGCGGCGGACGGGGTCACCAGTTGCCGTTTACAGGATCTTCCCGCACTTCTGAAGGAAGGTAGGGTCACACCGGATACCTTGGTCTACGACGACCTTGTGCCCACCCTTGGCGACCTACGCACACGCTTCGCGATGCCATTGCACGCCACATGGCTGCAGCGCTACCTGGCCTGAAGGGTCCAACGGGTTTCGGGGCGTATGAGCGGTAGGGGAGCCACACCCGGCGACAACTACCTTGGAGCCTCATGAGCACCAAACGGATCCGGGCAAAGGCCGATGAACTCGTGGGATACGGATATTCCAGGCAACACCTGTACGATACCCTGGTCCTGGAGTTCCCGGATGCAACACCCGAACGGGTGGCCGGCGTGGTGCGCTATGTGCCCTCAGAGGCTGCACGTGCGGAATATGCTGCGGTCCATCAGGGGTTGCTCCTGGTCATCGGTCTTACAGCCCTGATGCATCTCGTGGATCGCTGGGCAGGAATGGCCTCCGGTGCTGACACTATTCTGTCCTTGCTCCGGGCGCTTCCGTTCGCGAGCCTGTTCCTGGGTGTCGCCTTATTCCGATGGCGTGGCGAGGTACTTCCTCTGCTTGTGGTCGTGAATGGTGCGGGTGCGCTCGGGCTCTTCGGCGATGTGGGTGAATTGATGAAAGGAGCATTGCCCTGGACCTCCCTCGTGAAGCATGGCCTCGCCCTGGCCACCGCCCTCCTCGCCTGGCACTTGTATCGCAAGGTGTTCGGCAAGGCAGAGGCGATCACGGATCCGACAGGGATCAAGCCCACGACCTACCTCTTTCCTCCGGAACCGGGCATACATCGCATCTGATGGATGATGGATCCCGTAGGGAGGTTCCAACGGGCATGTTCTTGTACGGTGTGAAGGGTTCGGCCGATCATGGGTGAAAGGATGCGAGCGTGCGAGCGATCTTCGCATCCGCTCACTTTCGCACCCTTTGGCATGGCCCGTGTGGAAAGGCAGGGGGCGTGTCTTCATCAACGGTTCAGAAAGACGGTAGTTCACGTACCTTGCCCGTGGAACTGGGAACGGAAGTGGCCTTGCTGCACCACCAGTCCGCCATCGGACAGGATCGGTGACCACATCGATCATCAGACCTCGCATTTGGCACGGAGCCTGGCGCAACACCAACACACCATGAGCCTATACGACCGCGTATTCGAGAACAACCAGCGATGGATCGAGAAGAACACGGCTTCGGATGCGGACTTCTTCGCACATCTTGCCCAAGGTCAGGAGCCGGGTATCCTGTACATCGGGTGCAGCGACAGCCGTGTAACAGCGGAGGAACTCATGGGCATGAAGCCCGGTGAGGTCTTCGTGCACCGCAACCTCGCCAACATGGTGGGGAGCAACGACCTCAACGCCTTGAGCGTGATCGAGTATGCCGTGGGTTTCCTGCACGTGAAGCATGTGGTGGTGTGCGGCCACTATTTCTGTGGTGGTGTACGTGCTGCCATGCAGGCCCAGGACCTTGGCCTGCTGAATCCGTGGTTGCGCAGCATCCGCGATGTCTACCGCTTGCACCGGCTGGAATTGGATGCCATTCGCGACGAGGGCCAGCGATACCGCCGGCTCGTGGAACTGAACGTGGAGGAGCAGTGCATCAACGTGCTTAAGACCGCTGTGGTGCAGAAGAGCTACCTCAAGGACCGCACCCCGCAGGTGCATGGCTGGGTGTTCGATATCGGTACCGGCCGGTTGATCGACCTGAGGATCGACTTCGAGGCGCGGCTTCGGGACATCCAGGCCATTTACGACCTCGGGGCATCGCGTTGAAAAGGTCCGCGTAGCCCATCAGGTTCCGATGCGGTACGTAGGACACCGGGCGGGCACCTGTTCGCGCGGTCCGCTTCAATGCATGTGCAGGTAATTGTCCTTTTCCCCACAATAATTGGGACAAGGCATACCAATGATCGTGTGCCGCACCGTGCCCACCTGGCGGTATTTCCCTTGGTCGTATTTCACCGGGACCAGATCAAATGTCGGGATACCATCGCTGGTCATGCGTTCAACGAGTGCGATGGCCTTGCAGTCCGGCGTATTCAGCATCGATTGAACGGCCACTTTCTGGAGGTCGATGCTCCAGGTCGGGTTCGCTCTGGTCACCACTTCCTTGGCAACGGTTTCGTCGATACTTGTGATCACTGGCCCGGTCCCGAAGAAGCCATCATACCGATGGAAGATCGGCCGGTCCGTGGGCAGGTGTTTGCCGGATCCATCGACCGGCCCGGCGACGGACGTGTTGTTCGTACCGTCGTTGCCGTGATAGAACCGGACGGCATTTGCAGAGGACAGCATTTCGCTCAGTGTGGTGGCGTCGAACGCCGCGACCGCCTCGATCAAGGGGTTCCCTTCGGGTGGGCATGGTTCGGCGACGGGTGCCGGTTTGAAGAGGTAGCCGACCACCGCGCCAACGGCACAGCCGCCGACGAACAGTAAGGTGGTACGGAAGGGTTTGATGTTATTGCGATCGGACATGTGATTGGATCTTGTGAACGAAATATAGGGATTTGCAGGGTCGGTCCCAATAGCGGCTGGTATGCGGCAGGGTCCTTCCGGAATGGGCGGGCAGGTACGCGGTAGGGTCCTTCGGTATTGGAAATGCGGGGCCTATTCCTTACTTTGGATCACACAACCAACGAAGGGCGGTCATCAACCTGTTCCATGGCCATCGGCGGCGTTCATACGATCGATGGTGATCCGCCTGACGGGACGAAGGTGCCTGGCCGATCGTGGGCCTGTTGGTGCCGACTGCTATTCGTTCTTTTGGCCGTCGTGCCTCGGTTCACGTCAGGGGCGGACGTAAAGGATTGGCGGATCCTGGTGGATCGGTCAGCCACCGAACTAAGAGCCGGAGACCTGGAGAAGGCGAAGGCCTACCTGGAAGAGGCATATTTGAACGCCATCGAGCTGGCCGATTCGGTCGCGATCAGCAAAGTGCTGGTGGAGCGAGCCGCCGTGCGACAGGTCGTCGGCGATCTCCAAGGCGCGTTACAGGACCTGTATGATGCCCTTCGGATCTATGATTTGATCGAGGATCCGGACGGAGCGGCGACCGTGTATAATTCCATCGGAGCACTTCATCACAATGCGGGGAATTACAAGGAGGCCATCGAGCTGTATGGGAAGAGCCTGGCCATCCGGGTCAGACGTGAACAAACAAACCAGATCGCGATCCTATACGGTAACCTGGGAAGTGCGCTGGAGGAGTTGGGAAGACCGGACAGCGCCTTGATCTATCACCGGTTGAGCCTGGCCTATCGGAAGCGTATGGGTGGTGGTGAGTGGGTGGCCATTTGTTATGCCAATCTCGGTAGTTGCCTTGCACGGATGGGACGCACGGATAGTGCGTTGTATTACCTCCATAACGCCTTGGCGACCCTCGGAAAAGGAAAGAATCCCATGTTGAAGGCCCAGACACTGGCAATGGTCGGGCAGGTGGAGGTGGATGCTCGGCGGCTCGGCCAGGGACGTGCCCATTGTGAGGAAGGGCTCCGGTTGGCGGAACGGTTGGGATACCTGAGCATTCAGAAGATGTGCCAGGAGTGCCTATACCGTGCATTCGAGGCCCAAGGCGATGCGGGAAGGGCATTGACCGCGCTGCAACGCATGCTGGTGATCCAGGACAGTCTGCTGAGCAGGGAGCGCACCAAAGGGCTTATGTCGGTGGAGATGAATTACGCTTTTGAGCGTCAGTTACTGGCAGATAGCCTGCAGCGACTGAAAGTACAGCAGGCTGCCGACCTCAAGTATCAGATGCGCATCACCCAGGAATGGTCGCAAAAAAGGGTATTCTCGGTGGGGGTCGTCTTCGCACTACTGCTGGCGATCGGTCTTTGGAGCCGACTGGATCATATGCGAAGGTCACGCAACCAGATCGATACCGAGCGTGCCAAGGGAGAACGCCTACTGCTCAACATCCTGCCGCATAGTGTGGCCGAGGAGTTGAAGGCGAGTGGACACACGGTAGCGAAGGATGTGGAGTCGGTAAGCATCCTCTTCACGGACTTCACGGACTTTGCGATCCTCAGTGAACGGATGAGCGCGAAGGAGCTGGTCGCCTTGATCGATACCTATTTCCGAGCGTTCGATCGGATCGCCCGGCAATTCGGCTTGGAGAAGATCAAGACGATCGGCGATGCGTACATGTGCGCAGGCGGGTTGCCCGAATCAAAGCCGGATAGCGCCGTGAATACCGTACGGGCGGCGCTGGCCATGCAACGGTGGGTGGGTGAACGGGCAGCGGAGCGGAGTGGTTCGAACCAAACGTATTTCAATATGCGGTGCGGGATCCACACCGGTGCGGTCGTGGCAGGGGTGGTGGGGGATTGCAAGTTTCAGTATGATGTGTGGGGAGCCACCGTGAATACCGCGGCGCGCATGGAGAGCAGTGGGGAGGTGGGTCGGGTGAATATCAGCCATGCCACGTACGAATTGGTGAAGGAACATCAGGACCTTGTCTTCACCCCACGCGGCAGGATCAGTGTCAAGGGAATGGGGGAGCTGGAGATGTGGTTCGTGGAGGAAGTACGGGCGGTTTGAAGGGGGGATACCGGCGCTATGCACATCCGGGGCGCGCTGGATGAGGTGTCCGGGTGGGGAACAGCGGGGGGGATAGTGCCCATTCTGGATCCGGATCGCTCAGGTGATGGCGAATGCCGAGGACCGGCCAGGCTACACGACGCATCGGTCTGATCACCATGGGTTGCGATGGACTGGACCAGAACCATCTTTCTTCCCTTCCTCTCCGGTATTTTCGCACCATGTCCGCTGTCTCAGCCCCTCCCTACGTCCCCAAGCACAAGATCCGCGTTGTTACCGCCGCCTCGCTCTTCGATGGGCACGATGCCGCCATCAACATCATGCGGCGGATCATCCAGAGCACCGGCGCCGAGGTGATCCACCTGGGGCACGACCGCAGCGTGGAGGACGTGGTGAACACCGCGATCCAAGAGGATGCCCACGCGATCGCGATGACGAGCTATCAGGGCGGGCACATGGAGTACTTCAAGTACATGTACGACCTGCTGAAGGAGAAGGGCGCGGGGCACATCAAGATCTTCGGCGGGGGAGGAGTGACCATCCTTCCCGAGGAGATCAAGGAGCTTGAGGCCTACGGCATCGGGCGCATATACCAGCCTGACGATGGCCGCGCCATGGGCCTGCAGTGCATGATCAACGACATGA
>JADLAI010000184.1 GCA_020848295.1 Flavobacteriales bacterium | reverse complement strand
TCGACGAAGCCCGCTTGGGCCGGTCACAGGGTGGCATCCCCATCGGATCCGTGCTGGTGCGCGAGGGAAAGATCATCGCCAAGGGCCACAACAAGCGCGTGCAGGAGAAGAACCCCATCCTGCATGGCGAGATGGATTGCCTCAACAACGCGGGCCGCATCGGCAGCTATAAGGGCACGGTGATCTATTCCACCCTGATGCCCTGCTACATGTGCGCGGGCACCATTGTGCAGTTCAAGATCAAGAAAGTGATCGTGGGCGAGAGCCGCACCTTCCCCGGCGCCAGGGCCTTCATGGAAAGCCACGGCGTTGAGGTGATCGACCTGGACCTGCCTGAGTGCGTGCGGATGATGGAGGAATTCATCGCCGCGGAGCCGGAGCTGTGGAACGAGGACATAGGAGAGTAGAGCGCCGACGACGCTGATCGCGTTGAACAACGGCGATCAGGAGGCTTTTTGTTGGCCTGATCCTCGAGCGTCGTGATCACCTGTGTCATCAGCATTCCATTCGGACTCCTCAACAGAAAAGCGGCCACCCCTTTCGGAGCAGCCGCAATTCGTTTGGAGGGTAAAGGTTACTTGGCTACCACTACCCGGAAGTCGGACCGTTGCCCGTTCTCAAAGTCAATATGGAACTGGTAGGTTCCCGCGCTCATGCCTGCAAGATCAACAGTAAGGGTGCCATCCCCGCCAACCACGACCTTCCGCTCGGCAACGAGCTGGCCATCCAAACTGAAGATGCGCAGTGCTGCACCGCCATTGAAGCCCTTCATGGGGATACGAAGGTGATCACGTGTCGGGTTGGGGTACGGTGTCAGTTCGACCTTGTCATTCTCGTTGATCCCGATGCTTGAGGTCACTACGGTCTCGATGGATATGGCGGGGCCACCACCTACGCCATTAAAACCATTGTACCACGTTGGTCCAACCTTCAGTACACTCGTCGGCTCGATCGAGTAATCCGCGTTGGCCGCGTAATCCACAGCCTCATTCCATCCTTGACGGATGATGGAATCCTGGGTCTCTACGCAGAACAAGTAGCGCTGGCTGTTGTCCAGTGCGATCGGTGAGGAGAAGGGGATCAGAACAGCCTGACTTTGGAGATCTTCGGTATAGGTGTACGATCCGTTGTCCAATGTGGTGAGGCCTCCATCGGTCGGGATCGTGTACGCATTGGAGATCTCGTCGGTCCAAAGGAAGGCGTATGTGGTGATCAACCTGTCAGTAAGCGCACTGTCGTTCGGTTCCACGATATCAGCCGGCGTACGGGCCGAGAACCGCATGCCCGTGACAGATAACCGCCCACCATTCGGGTTCTGGAATGCGATACAGGTACGGAATGGTCCCGTGAAACCGCTGGGGACAACATGCATTTCGGCGTTGGGTAAGCTCGTTGCCGGATCCACGGGGACATAGCTCAACACCTCGCCGAAATACATGGGGCAGGAATAGCTGTTGTCCTCGGCAAATTCATCCGCGACATCGCTCTCCGCAGTATAGGTGAGTTGGTAGGACCCGTCCCAGGTATCCTGGCTCAGGTCCGGAAGGGAGATGAACACACTGTCACCAGGATTCAGCGTGGCTACTTCGGAAACCTCGTTGTAGATCTCCGTGGACCCCTGGGTCACTACTGCGCGGAGCCGAACGGGTCCTTGGGTAGCGCTGCCGAAGTTGTGTACGAAGCCTCCCAGGGTGACCATGAATTCGCCGGGGTTGGCGGTAAGGGCCCGCGGCAGCGCGGCGGCACTCGGCACCAGGAAATCGAACCCATCCACGCTGAGGTTATTCGGGAACGCACCAAAGTTGTTCCCGATGAATGCGTTAACTGGCTCTACATCCATGACCGCTCGGATCTCGGCGCCATTCGTCTGCGAGATCATCGCCACCGGAATGGTCACGTCCATGCCATAGGTGCCGCCTTGCATGTTGATGGCCATGTTATCGCTGTTATTGATCAGTAGGACGGCCAGCGCTCCGGCGTCCTGAGCGTTCAACGCCTTCAGGGAGAAATTGCAGGTACCGCGGTAGATCACGGCGATCTTCCCCGCCAGTTCCTCACCGTTCACCAGGGCTTCGCAGCCGAGTGAATCCGCAGCCGTGCCATCAACACCCAACGCCAGTTCGCCTTGAACGGCGTTGGCGGGTACCGTTAGATCGGCAACAGCCCAACCGTTGTCCGCGGTCGCATATACATTGGAATATGAGCCAGCAATGGATCCGGGGCTAAGGACCTGTACCACCACATTCCCTTGCCCGCTGGCAAGTCCCGCTGTAATCGTCGCAAAGAGTGCGAGTAAAGGTTTCTTCATCATGATCTTGGCACCGGCCGGTTTAATTTACGTTTGAGCAGAGCCGGTTCCACAATGATAGCCTGAATTGCGGGATGATCTTCTGACGTTTCGCACTGGATCATGGGAATGCTGGTGGACATGACCGTGCAGAGACTGCATAATCTCCTGATGATCAATGATGTATTATCCGCTGATGGCGAGACTGGCCGCCAGTGTGAGTTTGTATGCGGCATCTCATAGGAATGACCTTGCCCTTCGTGGTTCTTCAAGCTCCATCCTGCCTGGATCTGGTTGTACACATGTTCACCTGGGTGAACTGGAAGTTACCTCATACATCCGGGCTTTGTACGAACACCAGCCGCTCAGGTGCCCGCATCCTCATCAAGAACC
>JADLAI010000183.1 GCA_020848295.1 Flavobacteriales bacterium | reverse complement strand
TGCGAATGGCCCTGTTCCAGGCTGGCCGATCTCCGCAAGGCATGGAATTCATGCTCGTCCATGTGCTCGCCATCGTCACCATCGTGTTCTTCACCGGGCAAGGGATCCTGTACAAGGACCGAACCATTCCGTTCCCCGACCTGATGCGTGAGGGGTTCAAGGCCGCTGCGGTCTATGCCGTGCTCATCAGCCTGTTCCTGCTGGCCTACTATCGTTGGGTGGAGCCCGATCACTTCCACGTCCGGGTGGAGGAGATGGTGGCGCGGGGTCTTGCGGAAGGACAACCCGAATCGGTGATCCGTCCCCGGTTGGAGAAATTCTTCACCCCGTTCAACTACGCCAGCATGACGTTCTTCTCCCTGCTGCTGCTGGGTGGCTTCAACGCCTTGGTGATCGGGCTCCTGCACCACAAGGTGCTCCGTCGGTTCAGGCGATGAACGCTTCGCTCAGGGCTTGAAGGTCCAGGCCACCGAAGTTGCCGCTGCTCATCATCAGTAGTACGGCCTCCTCCTTGGGGTCGTCGCGCACGGCACCGATCACGGCGATGGGGTCGTTCAGCACCTTGACATCGGCACGGGCGAAGGCACGTTGGATGCGCTCCGGTGGTATGGGAGGCAGCCGCTTCAACTGCACGGCGTGGGGGTCGTAGAACACAATGGCCCGGTCCGCCGCATCCATCGCGCCCGCGTATTGATCCAGGAAATCCTCGCTGAGGCTGCTGTACGTGTGCAGTTCCATGCAGGCCACCAAGTGGCGGCCAGGGAATTGCTCACGTACAGCCTGGATGGTCGCCTTCAGTTTGCTTGGTGAATGGGCGAAGTCCTTGAAGACCGCACGCTTGGCATCCCCACCGATCCGCTCCAGTCGTTTCGCAGCGCCACGGAAGGTCCGCATGGCCGCATGGAACTCCTCATCCCCTATCCCGAGCAGATGGCAGACATGCCGGGCACCTTCCAAATTCTGGAGGTTGTGCTGACCGAACACCAACAGGGGCACGTCGCCATGAGGAGTCCCAAGGATGGTGGTCCCATCCACGATCCGATGTTCCGGTGTGCCATAAGCGATACGTTGTGCAGACACGGCCTCATCCTCGGCGATCCGCCGCACCTCCTCATCCTCCCTGCAATAGACGAGCATTCCTCCCGGTTCGATGGCCGTGATGAATCGGCGGAACTGGTCCACATATGCATCGAAGGTCTTGAAGACATTGATGTGGTCCCAAGCGATGCCGCTGATGAGCGCGATGTCCGGACGATACAGGTGGAATTTAGGGACCGGCTCCAAGGCCGAGGCGAGGTACTCATCGCCCTCGATGATGGCCACCCGGCTGTTGGCACCGAGTTTCACCATGCAGTCGAACCCATCGAGCTGTGCCCCCACGAGATAATCGAAGTCCACACCGGCATGGCGAAGCACATGTACGATCATGCTCGTGATGGTGGTCTTCCCATGGCTACCACCGATCACCACGCGGGTCTT
This sequence comes from Flavobacteriales bacterium, assembly GCA_020848295.1. GTDB lineage: Bacteria > Bacteroidota > Bacteroidia > Flavobacteriales_F > PHOS-HE28 > PHOS-HE28. Next base: position 2,751 of record JADLAI010000183.1, on the reverse strand, counting down.
ATCCTTCGTGCGTTCGTGGAAGTACGAGGGATAACTGTAGACGGGGATCCCCAATTCCTGCGCTCGCTTCAACTCCGGGTTGTCCAGGCGGGCGTGCATGCCCAGGATCACCGCCGACATGCCCGGATGCACACGCAAGGGGTCCCAGCCCAACCGATCCGGCAGCAGACCCAGTCGTTCCAACCGACTGCGGCTTGGCTCGAAGATCTCGTCGTCGCTGCCCGTTACCTCGAAGCCTTGTTGATGCAGCGCGATGGCCAGGTTGTGCATGGCGCTACCACCGATCGCGATGAAATGGACTTGCTTACCCGACATGTGGATCTGGGCCCGTGCGCACATGGAACACACGGGCGCACAAAACTGCTCGGACGCGCTGAAGGCGCGGACACCACGATCAGGAATGGATCAACCACGGATCGTGGGCAGCGGTGACCATTCACCACCTCCTCCTCTTCCACGGCCAAGTCCGATCTTCGTACCATGAGAACGCATGTGATCGATACCGGCCTTTTCAAACTGGATGGAGGAGCCATGTTCGGTGTGGTGCCACGCACGCTGTGGAGCAAGAACCAACCCCCGGATGCGAACAACCTCTGCACCTGGGCCATGCGCTGCTTGCTCGTGGAAATGGACGGGCGCCTGATCCTCATCGACAATGGGATAGGCGACAAACAGGACGCCAGATTCCTCGGGCACTATGACCTGCACGGTGACGACAACCTGGAGGCCTCGTTGCGCAAGGCCGGCTTCTCGCGCGATGATGTCACCGATGTGTTCCTCACCCACCTGCACTTCGACCATTGCGGTGGCAGCATCGTGCGGAAGGGCGATGGTTTTGAACCCGCTTTCAGGAACGCCACCTATTGGAGCAATGAGCACCACTGGAAATGGGCCACCAGACCCAATGCACGGGAGAAGGCCAGCTTCCTCTCCGAGAACATCCTGCCCATCCAGGAAAGCGGTCAGTTGAAGTTCGTTCCCATCGGACGGCGCAGTGCAGAGGAGAATGTATTCCTTCACAACGCACTGCCTGGCATGGATGTCTTCGTGGTGAACGGCCATACCGATGCCATGATGGTGCCGATGCTCAAGTACAAGGGCCGCACGCTCGCTTTCATGGCGGACCTGCTGCCCAGTGTACACCACATCCCACTACCTTGGGTGATGGCCTATGACACACGTCCATTGCTCACCTTGGCCGAGAAACGGGACTTCCTGAACATGGCGGCCAACGAGGACATCGTGCTCTTCTTCGAACACGATCCGGTGCATCAATGTGCCACGGTGGAACAGACCGAGAAAGGGGTGCGGCTTAAGGAGACCTTTCCGCTGAGCGCACTCTGATCCTTCGCAGAGCCTGTTGAGGATATCAGGTTGACGGTGCCTCGAATTGGAAGGCGCCTTGCTCCTTGATATCGTGGCAGGGGATGCCATGATCGGCGCACCAGGACCGGACGAAGGACCTTAGTTTCCAAGGCAGTCCACCGGCCAGGATGATCCGATCACAACCGACCGCGAGCGCCTCCAGATCCTGCGACCGGAGGTATCGAAGATCATGCAGCACGAGCACATCGCTGTGTGGCCCCACCCGCGCCACATCCGCTTCGGTATGGAACCGGACAGTCAGACCCGGTGCCGACCATGAGCCACCACCACACACCGTACCCGATACGGTGCTCACCGCCTTCCTTCTGAGCATGTCCGTGGCAATGGAGCCTCGCTCGGTCAGCCCCAAGGCCTGTCCATGGCGTTCGATCTTCTTCCTTGTCCAGTCGCTCCCCTCCAGGGTATCCGCCACATAGAGGACCAGATCGCGCCCCACCTGCATCGCCGCCTGCATCGACCGACGGTCATCGTACACGGTGAACGCGACCCGATCATGTGCCAGACCCGCCCGGTACGCCCAGCCACTGAGCAGAACGGCCACTGCACCAAGCGCATACCCCCATGCCGGACGCCACCGCCACAGCAAGCCTACAGCGATCAGGATCACGAGCGCATACAGCACCAGGGTATCCAACAGGGTGGTACGGATCGATGGGTAGGCCAGAGGCAATTGGGCGAAGAAGTCGGTGACCACATCAACAATGCGCAACAACACGGTGAGCAGGAGCACGACCAGGGGTCCCAATACCGGTACACGGAACAGCACCAGCAGGGCCACCGCCCCATACACGGCCACACCTGCCGCTGTGACCACGATGAGGTTGGCCGGCAGGAACCAGACCGGGAAAGCATGGAACAGGTGCAGGGAGAGTGGCGTGGTGAAGACCTGGGCCGCCAGGGACAAGGCGGTAAGCGACCAGAGGTGGCCGAGGATGCGGTTGTTCGGGACCCAGGAGCGCACGAGCGGGCCGTAGAAGAGGATGATGCCCAACACGGCAAGGAAGGACAATTGGAAGCCGATCTCCACCAGCATGTGCGGATCCCAGAGCAGAAGTACCAACGCTGCGGCGAATAAGCTGTTCAATGGCTCATTCTGTCGTTCGGTCATACCCGCGATGGTGAAGAGGCTGAACATGATGGTGGCCCGCAGCACACTCGGACACGCCCCGGTGAGGCCGGCATAACCCCAGAGCGCCAACAGCACAATAGCGCCACGGACCCATCGTGCCCTGGTGGTATGGCCCCACCATTTCGTCATGAACAGAAGCATCACATAGATGAAACCCACGTGTGTTCCAGAGACGGCCAGCACATGGATGGTCCCGCTGCGCACGAAGGCATCACGCTGATCGCCATCGAGCTCGT
>JADLAI010000182.1 GCA_020848295.1 Flavobacteriales bacterium | reverse complement strand
GGTGCGTCGGCTCACCAAACTTGTGCGCATCCAGGCGAAGTACGACCGCAGCCTGGAGGTGCTGATGCGTTCGAAACGGGCGGGCTTACGCACCAAGAGCGGCATCATGCTCGGTCTGGGCGAGAAGGACCACGAAGTGGAGGAGAGCATGGACGACCTGCGCAGCGTGGGCGTGGACATCCTCACGCTGGGTCAATACCTCCAGCCCACCATGGCCCATCTGCCGGTCGCGGAATTCATCCACCCGGATCGTTTCGCACGCTTCAAGGAAGTGGGCATGGCCAAGGGTTTCCGCTACGTGGAGAGCGGCCCCCTCGTTCGCAGTAGTTACCACGCCGAGAAGCATCTCTTCTAAGAACCTGTTTGCAATACCCCCTTTTGAAGCGAGCGATAGGGATTTGGCGACCAGACGAGATGCGGGAACAGGAGCATAGCCGGAGCTACGTGACTGTTCCAGCAGCGAAGTATGGACGTCAAAGACCAGCGCGGAGCCAAATGCGGGTATTGCGAACAGGTTCTAGGTTGAAGAGCACCTCGCGCACCGGACATTCATCAGTTCACAGCTATCGGGCATGCGTTGGCACCTGCCCGGCATCCAACATCATTCACGCATGCTACGCATAGCCATCAACGGATTCGGTCGCATCGGACGTGTCACCGCTCGTCTGCTACAGGATCGCAAGGACATCGAGCTTGTCGCTGTGAACGACCTCACGGACAACGCCACGCTTGCGCACTTGTTCAAGTACGATTCGGTGCATGGCGTGTTCAAGGGCGAGGTGGGTCACGATACAGAACACCTCATTCTCGGTGGCAAGCTGATCAAAGCCTTTGCGGAGAAGGACCCGGCGGCATTGCCTTGGGGCAAGCTCGGCATCGATGTGGTGATCGAGAGCACCGGCCTCTTCCTCAGTCGCGAAAAGGCTTCCGCGCATTTGAAGGCAGGAGCGAAGAGGGTCGTACTATCCGCACCGGCCAAGGATACCGACATCAAGACCGTCGTTCTCGGCGTGAACGATCACGTGCTCGATGGCAACGATCCGATCATCTCCAACGCGAGTTGCACCACCAACTGCGCTGCCCCCATGATCATGGGCATCCGCGACCTCTGCGGCATCGAGGACGGCTACATCACCACCGTACACAGTTACACCGGTGATCAGCGCCTGCACGATGCCCCGCACAAGGACCTACGCCGTGCGCGCGCTGCCGCCGTCTCCATGATCCCCACCACCACCGGAGCCGCCAAGGCCATCACCCGCATCTTCCCGGAGCTCGAAGGTCGCTTGGGCGGTGGCGGGATCCGAGTACCCGTTCCCGATGGGTCCATCACCGATATCACCGTTCGTGTGAAGAACCTGAAGAGCGCCGAGTCGATCAACGCACACTTCAAGCAGCTCGCTGAAGGCAAATTAAAAGGGATCCTGCGTTACACCGAGGACCCGATCGTGAGCGTGGACATCGTGGGGGATCCCAACAGCTGCATCTTCGATGCGCAGCTCACCAGCGTGGTGGGCAACATGGTGAAGATCATGGGCTGGTACGACAATGAGTACGGGTACAGCTCGCGGTTGGTGGATCTGGTGGGGAGGTTCGCGAAAGCCTGAGCGGCGTGCTGGAAGCCAGGTGGTGGCCGGTCTTCGCAACGGCCATCCGGAGTCCCGCCAAAGATCCATGGTTCACCGGCGTTATACCATTCCGCAATAAGGGGTAGTCCAAAGATGCACTGCCATCTTTTCGCAATGCGATACGAAGGGATCGTTGCGTAGCGGGGACTACGGAACGAGCCTGGCGGTGAAGCAATGCGGAAAAAGGTCAAGCAGATCGGCCTATACCTTCCTGTGAGATGGTATTGGACTCCAGGCCGCGCCTGTACAGCCTCCTTTGACCGGAGTGTGCCGGGTCAAACCGCCGGCCCACCCGTGATCCGCACATCCCCGCTCAGGCTCCCATCGCTCATCCGTTTCATCAACCGCAACTGCTGACCATCGAACACACCGTAGCTGTCGTAGCTGATCCAATCACCCAGGTTGATGTAGCGTGAACCAGGCATCACCTCCATATCGATCGGCAGGTGCCGATGCCCGAACAGCATGTAGTCGTAGTGCTTGATGGCCAACTGTTCCTGGCAGTATTGCACCAACCATTCCTTGTCCTCGCCCAACCACTTCCGGTCGTTCGCGTAGCTCTTCTTCCGGCTGCGACCGCTCCAGAAGTCGCCCAGCCACAAGGCGAAGTTGGGATGCAGGCGGGCGAAGAGCCATTGGCAGAGTCGGTTGCGGAGCACCGTCTTGATGAACTTGTAGCCATGGTCACCAGGACCAAGCCCATCGCCGTGACCGATCAGGAACTGCTTGCCGGCGATCGTGCGTTCGATCGGATCGCGATGCACGATCACACCGGTCTCCTTCGGTACATAGTCGAAGATCCACATGTCGTGGTTACCGATGAAGAGGTGTACGGGAATGCCACGGTCCGTCAGTTCTGCGAGTTTCCCAAGGAAACGAACGTGCCCACGTGGCACTGCATATTTCCACTCGAACCAGAAATCGAACAGGTCCCCCATCAGGATGATCTCCGTTGCATCCTTCGCTGCCTCGTCCAAAAAGGCCACGATACGTTTCTCCCGCGCCAGGCTGCTGGCCGCATCCGGCGCCCCCAGATGGAAGTCGCCGAGGAAGTAGATGCGCGTGTTCACGGCTTGATGTTACGTAGCGCCTTCGTGGGGTCGAGCTTATCCAACGCGAAGATGAAGCGGAACCGGTCAGCCACGGAACGGCCAAGGAACTCCTCCTCATCGGTGATGCGGTCGTTCACCACCAGCGGGAACCAGACCTCCAGCACATCGCGCACCGCGATCACACCGATGCCCGCTTCGTAATAGCTCGCTTTGCCCGTGCTACGGCCCTGCTGGGTGATGGTGGTGACCGGCACCATGCCCACACTACCGAACAAGGCCAGTGGCAGCGGGATCGGCAGGTCGATCTCCATGTTCAAGGCACCGATCCACGAATCGCTGCCACCTTGCAGGAAGGGTGTCTTGAACGCGCCTTGTTGCGCGTTGTACTGTCGTTGCAGGAAGCG
>JADLAI010000181.1 GCA_020848295.1 Flavobacteriales bacterium | reverse complement strand
TTTTCCATCGCCCTCCAGGAACGCAGCGGTTGTCGGCACCCCTTCTTCCATGCTCGGCACCATCATCAAAAAAGTCTTCGGCGACAAATCCACGCGCGACCTCAAGGAAGTGCAGCCTTTGGTGGAGAAGTGCAAAGAAGCCTTCGCCAAGCTTGCCGACCTGAGCCACGACGATCTGCGCGAGCGCACGCTGGCGTTGAAAGCCCGCATCAACGAGCGCACGAAGGCCAACGACGAACGCGTGGAGGCCCTGCGCACCGAGATCGATGCCGATCCGCAGATGGACATCCAGGAACGCGAACAGCGCTACCAGGAGATCGACAAGCTGCAGGAGGCCAGTGTGAAAGAGATCGAAGTGGTGCTCTTGGAGATCCTGCCGGAAGCCTTCGCCGTGGTGAAGGAGACCGCACGTCGTTTCAAGGAGCACAGCGATATCCGCGTACGCGCCACGCAACTGGACCGCGACCTTGCCATCAAACGGCCGGATGCCATCCGCATTGAAGGCGACCAGGCCATCTGGAAGAACACCTGGACGGCAGCCGGGAACCCCATGACCTGGGACATGCTGCACTACGATGTGCAGTTGATCGGCGGCGTGGCCCTGCACAGCGGCAAGATCGCCGAGATGGGCACCGGTGAAGGGAAAACGTTGGTGAGCACCTTGCCCGTCTACCTCAACGCCCTTACGGGCCGCGGTGTACACGTGGTCACCGTGAACGACTACCTCGCCAAGCGAGATGCGGAGTGGATGGGGCCGTTGCACGAATTCCATGGGTTGCGCGTGGATTGCATCGATAAGCACCAGCCCGGTAGCCCGGAACGCCGCAACGCCTACCTGGCGGACATCACCTACGGCACCAACAACGAGTTCGGCTTCGACTACCTGCGCGACAACATGGCGCATGCACCGACCGCCCTGGTGCAACGCAAACACCACTTCGCCATCGTGGATGAGGTGGACAGCGTGCTCGTGGACGACGCGCGTACACCGCTCATCATCAGCGGTCCTACGCCGAAGGGCGAGATACACCAGTTCGACGAGTACAAGCCGCGTGTGGAACGGCTGTACAGCGCCCAACGTCAGTTGGTGACCAAGTTGCTCGCCGAGGCCAAAGAGCACCTGAAAGGGCTCACCGAGGGTTCCTCACCGAGCAAAGAGCAACTGGAAAAAGGCGGCATGGCGCTCCTGCGTGCCTACCGTGCTTTACCGAAGAACAGCGCGCTCATCAAATTCCTGAGCGAGAACGGCGTGCGCGCGCACCTGCAGAAGACGGAGAACCACTACCTCCAGGACCAGGGCAAGGACATGCCCAAGGTGGATGCCGAGCTCTACTTCACCATCGACGAGAAACAACACGGCATCGAACTCACCGAAAAAGGCGTGGACCTGATCAGCGGCGATGTGAACGACCCCGCCTTCTTCATCATGCCCGATGTGGGCGGCAGCATCGCCGACATCGAGAAGAGCGGTGCGGGGGCCGAAGAGAGGGCCAAGCGCAAGGATGAACTGCTGCGCGACTTCGCGATCAAGAGCGAGCGCATCCACACGGTGAACCAATTGATCCGGGCCTACGCGCTCTACGAGAACAACGTGGAGTATGTGGTGATGGACGGTAAGGTGAAGATCGTGGACGAACAGACCGGCCGTATCCTCGAAGGTCGCCGTTACAGCGATGGCTTGCACCAGGCCATCGAGAGCAAGGAGAAAGTGAAGGTGGAAGCCGCCACGCAGACCTACGCCACCGTTACGCTGCAGAACTACTTCCGCATGTACCACAAGCTGGCCGGCATGACCGGTACGGCCGAAACGGAAGCACAGGAACTGTGGGACATCTACAAGCTGGACGTGATGGTGATCCCCACCAACCGCCCGGTGGTGCGCAAGGACAACGAGGACATGGTCTTCAAGACCAAACGTGAGAAATACAACGCGGTGATCGAGGAGATCGAAGCGCTGCGCAACGCCGGTCGACCCGTGCTGGTGGGTACCACGAGCGTGGAAGTGAGTGAGCTGATGAGCAAAATGCTCACCATGCGCAAGATCCCGCACAACGTGTTGAACGCGAAGCAGCACCAGCGCGAGGCCGAGATCGTGGCACAAGCCGGTCTGGCCGGCACGGTGACAATCGCCACCAACATGGCCGGTCGCGGTACGGACATCAAGCTGGGGCCTGGGGTGAAAGAGGCCGGTGGTCTCGCGATCATCGGTACTGAGAAGCACGAAAGCCGTCGGGTGGATCGCCAGTTGCGCGGTCGTGCGGGTCGGCAAGGTGATCCCGGCTCCTCGCAGTTCTACGTGTCGTTGGAAGATGACCTGATGCGACTCTTCAATAGTGAACGCATCGCCAAGTTGATGGACACCATGGGCCTGAAGGAAGGCGAAGTGATCCAACACCGGATGGTGACGGCCAGCATCGAGCGCGCGCAGAAGAAGGTGGAGGAGAACAACTTCGGCATTCGGAAACGATTGCTGGAGTACGACGATGTGATGAACAGCCAGCGCACCGTGATCTACAAGCGCAGGCACCACGCGTTGTTCGGCGAGCGCCTGAAGCTGGACATCCTCAACATGTTCTACGAGGTGAGCGCCAGCGTGGTACACGAATACCACGAGAGCGGCGACTTCGAGGGCTTCCAACTGGAGCTGTTCCGTCGCCTGAGCTGCGAGAGCCCGGTGAACGCCGATGGTTTCAAGAGCATCAGGACCGAGGAGCTGATCGAGCAGGTGTACGAAGCGGCCCTGTCCAGCTACGAGCGCCACTGCCAGGTGACCGCCGACCAGGCCATGCCGGTGATCACCGACGTGTTCCTGAACCAGGGCCAGCAGTACCAGAACATCGTGGTGCCGATCACCGATGGCATGAAGACCATGCAGGTGGTGACCGATCTGGCCAAGACCTACAAGAGCCAGGGCCGCGAGCTGATCGCCAGCGTGGAGAAGTACATTACGCTCGGTATCATCGACAACGAGTGGAAGGAGCACCTGCGCGAGATGGACGAACTGCGCCGCAGCGTGCAGAACGCGAGCATCGAACAGAAGGACCCGCTGCTGATCTACAAGTTGGAGAGCTTCAACCTCTTCAAAGCGATGATCGAGCGCATGAACGGCGAGGTGATCGGCTTCCTCGCGAAAGCCGGCCTGCCCAGTGCTCAACCACAGGTGCGCGAAGCACAGGCCCCGCGCGCGCCGCAACAACGCGTGGAGACGAGCCGCACCGAAGTGCCGCAATTCGCCGGAGCACGCAGCTCAAGCGCAGCCCCGCGACCATCAGCGGGCGCACCAGCACCCGGCCGTGGAGCGATGCCGCCTCCCCCTCCGCGCCCCACGGCACCGGTGCGTGTGGAGAAGGCGCCGGGCCGGAACGACCCTTGCCCTTGTGGAAGTGGCAAGAAGTACAAGCAGTGCCACGGGCAGGGCGCATAATGCGCTGCGATCCGCGGATCAACTGAAAAGCCGAAGGCCCTCGATCGCTCGAAGGCCTTCCTGCTTATGGTGTATGTAGTTGGGTTCTAGAATTGGACCGGCACACGCATCTGCACACGCACGGGGACACCTTTATCCGCGCCTGGTGTCCAAGGCGAAGTGGACTTGATCACGTCCACCACTTGATCATCAACGGCCTTGTCCTGGCCTTCGATCACCTTCACATCGCTCAGTTCGCCGTTCTTCTCCACCACGAAGGAGGCCATCACAGATCCCTTTACGGTGGAGCCTTCGGGAAGTTTCACGCCTTCCTTCACCGTGCGCACGAACGCGCGTTCGTCGCCACCGCGGAAGGTGGGCATGGTCTCGGCCCGGGTGTAGAGGATATTGGCCAGCACATCGGGGTTATAGACCTTTTCGGCCAGGGGCGCACCCCAGGGATCGAAGCGCAACCATACGCCGGTCTTGTTGCCCATCACGTAGGCGCCCTGGCTTTCCACTTTGCCGTTGGGGTGGTAGAAAACGAAGGGGCCTTCTTCGATCGTTAGCTCGGGATCCCGGAAGCGACCCTCGGCTTTCACTTTCCCATCCATGGTGTAGATCTTGCCGATGTACAAGTCGCCGTCCATGCCTTCGGGCTGCAGGTAATACGCGGCTTTGCCCTTGGAGGTAGGCTCCAACACCTCACTCAGGTAGATCTTGGCGGCCTTGGGTTCTTTCCCACCGCCGAAGGCGGCCGTGCTCACCAACGAGAGGAAGACGAACGGAATTGGGAGAAGGGGTCGCACGGTATCGCGGATATGGGTGATTCCACACCATCATACGCTGCACCAAATGCCAGGGTTACATTCCGGCTCACCCCGCCCACCCCTCCCGATCCAAACTGCGGTACTGGATGGCCTCCGCGAGGTGTTCCGAGCGTATATCCGGACTTCCGGCGAGGTCCGCCACGGTGCGGCTCACCTTCAGGATACGGTCGTAGGCGCGTGCACTGAGGCCGAGGCGGTCCATGGCCTTTTCGAGGAGGGCCTTGCCGGTGGCATCGATGCGGCAGATCTCACGCAGTTCCTTGCTGCCCATTTGAGCGTTGCAGTGGATCTTCTTGCCAGCGTAACGCTGCTGCTGGACTTGTCGCGCCGCGATCACCCGATCGCGCATGTCGGCGCTCTTCTCACTGGGTCGCTCCGTACTGAGTTCGGTGAAGGGCACCGGTGTCACTTCGATATGGATATCGATCCGATCCAGCAAAGGGCCGCTCACCTTGTTGAGGTACTTCTGCACCACGCCGGGCGCACAGACGCATTCCTTATCGGGGTGGTTGTAGTAGCCGCAGGGGCAGGGGTTCATGGCGGCCACGAGCATGAAGCTGGCCGGGTACTCCACGCTGAACTTAGCCCGGCTGATGGTGACCACACGATCCTCCAAGGGTTGGCGCAACACCTCCAATACCTGCCGTTTGAACTCGGGCAGTTCATCCAGGAAGAGCACGCCATTGTGCGCCAGGCTGATCTCGCCCGGTTGCGGGTACGAACCGCCGCCGACGAGTGCGACATCGCTGATCGTGTGGTGCGGCGAGCGGTACGGACGCACGCTGAGCAGGCTGTCCTCCTTCTTCAGCTTGCCCGCCACGCTGTGGATCTTGGTGGTCTCCAACGCCTCATCGATGTTGAGGGGCGGCAGGATCGTGGGCAGGCGTTTGGCGAGCATGGTCTTCCCTGCGCCTGGTGGGCCGATCAGGATCAGGTTGTGCCCACCGGCCGCTGCGATCTCGAAGGCGCGCTTGATGTTCTCCTGCCCCTTCACATCGGCGATGTCCACCGGATAGCTGCTGCTACTGTTGGCGAACTCCGCTTCGATGTCGACCAGGGTGGGCTGCAGCCCGGAGCGACCGTGCAGGATGTCCACCACCTCGCGCAGGTGTTCCACCCCGTAGACCGTGAGGCCGGTGACGATGGCCGCTTCGCGTGCATTGGCGGCGGGAAGGATGATGCCTTTGAACCCTTGCCGTTTCGCTTCGAGCGCGATGGGCAAGGCCCCTTTGATCGGACGAACCCCACCGTCGAGGGAAAGCTCGCCCATGACCAGGTGCGTCTCCAGCAGGTCCGGCGGCGCTTGATCCGTAGCGGCCAGTAGCCCCACTGCAAGCGGGAGATCATAAGCCGTGCCCTCCTTGCGGATATCGGCCGGGGCCAGGTTGATGGTGACACCCTTGCCGCGCGGGAAATAGAGTCCGTTGTTGCGCAAGGCGGCATCCATGCGTTGTTGGCTCTCCTTCACGGCACTGTCGGGCAGGCCCACGAGGAAGAAGAAGGCTCCGTTCTCCACGTTCACCTCGGCCGTGACGATGGTGGCGTTGATGCCGAACACGGCACTGCCGTAGACTTTGACGAGCATGGAGGGTCAGGGCTGTTCCACGCGGCGCGGCTGTGCGAGGTCGCGTTCGATGTGGTCGATGAACGCATGGATCACCTTGATGTGGACCTCTTGGATGCGGTCGGCGTAGCCGTGGTGCGGCACGCGCACCTCCACGGTGCTGAGTTCGGCGAGTTTGCCGCCGTCCTTGCCGGTGAGGCCGATCACGTGCATGTGCTTGTCGCGGGCCACTTCGGCGGCACGCAGCACATTGGGGCTGTTGCCGCTGGTGCTGATGGCCAGAAGCACATCGCCCTCACGGCCATGGGCTTGCACGAAGCGCGCGAACACCTGCTCGAAGCCGTGATCGTTGCCCACGCAGGTGAGGTGGCTGGGGTCGCTGATGCTGAGGGCGGCGATGGGTGCTCGGTCGTCCCGGAACCTGCCGGTGAGTTCTTCGGCGAAGTGCATGGCATCGCACATGCTGCCCCCGTTGCCACAGCTGATCACCTTGGCGCCCTGTTTGAGGCAGTAGCTCATGAAGGCGGCGGCCTGTTCCACGGCGGCGATGTTGGCGGGATCGGCCAGGAAGCGGTTGAGCACCTCGCTCGCTTCGGAGAAATGGGAACGGATGTGGTCGACGCTCATCCCGTCAAAGATGCGTCAGATCCGCGAACGGGTCACAAGCTCGCCCTCGCCTCCAGTTGCTTCATGGCCTCCAGGCCGCGTTTGAGGAAACCCGCGTACTCCTCCTTGTCGGGCGTGTAGCCCACCGGGTCGGTCAGCAGTTGGCCATCGGGACTGAGCAGTACGTACAGCGGCTGGCTGGCGCTGGCGAAGTTCTCGGCCTGCAAGGTGGCCCATTTGTTCCCGTGGGTGATGATCGGCTTCTTGGTGCCGTTGGAGGTCTCGTGGATGAACTGTTCCTCCTTGGGCAGTTCGCGTTTATCATCCACGTAGAGCGAGACCAGCACATAGTCGTTCTCGATCAATTCCTTCACCCCATCCTCGGGCCACACGTGCTCCTCCATCTTGCGGCAGTTCACGCAGGCCCATCCGGTGAAATCGAGCATGACGGGCTTCTGTAC
>JADLAI010000180.1 GCA_020848295.1 Flavobacteriales bacterium | reverse complement strand
CTCACGCCTCCGCCACCACGCCGATCGCCTTCACCACATGCCCCAGGGCAAGATCGAACTGCTCTGCGGAGGTCAGGTGGCTGTTGTCGATCACAAAGGCGTCCGGCGCTTCGATCAAGGGGTCGGCGGCACGGGTGGTATCGTCCAGATCGCGGCGTAGCACATTCGCAAGCACCTCTTCCAAGCTGACCTCGGCACCGCGTCCCTTCAATTCCAAGTAGCGGCGCTGCGCACGCACCTCGGGCTCGGCCATCATGAAGAATTTCACCTCGGCGTTGGGGAAGACCACGGTGCCGATGTCGCGCCCATCCATCACCACGCCCCCCCCCTGCCCCATTTCCTGCTGTAACTGCACGAGCTTGGCGCGAACCTCCCGCACCGGGCTCACCAGTGTTACGTTGTTGCTCACGTCCATTTCGCGGATGCGATGTTCCACGTTGCGGCCATCGAGCATGGTGGCGCTGCGCTGGGTGGCATCGTCGTGCTTGAAGGCGATGTGGATGTTGGGCAAGACACGCAGGAGGTTGGCCTTGTCCAGCATATCGTTCTGGATGAGCCCATTCTCCATGGCGTACAAGGCCACGGCCCGGTACATGGCCCCGCTATCAATGTAGGTGTAATGCAGGTGGTGCGCCAGTTGTTTGGCCAGGGTGCTCTTCCCACAACTGCTGTACCCGTCTATGGCGATGGTGATGCGCTTCACGTGGGTGATGAAGCGACCAAGGTAGTGGACGGGGGACATGTGGCCATATGCTCATGTGGCCCTGTGCTCACGTGGGCATGTGCTCAATTGCTCATGAAATGCCTCCTTGACGTGGAGCCCCTATCCGGCCGCTCTCTTGAAGTCGGCGAAGCGCATCCCCAGCGAAAGGGTGTTGCTGATGCCCGCCAGGTGCATCTGGGAGAAGCCGTAGGCGATGTGGAACTTGCTCACGCGCAAGCCCACTCCGAAGCTCAGGCCCACCGCGCTGGGTTTATCCGGGATAACCAACTCCTGTCTGCGACGAACGTTGTAGGCCACCCGTAGCATGAAACTCCTGCTCAGCAGGATCTCGGCACTTGGCACCAGGTGCAGGATCGCCTTGTCGGCCAGGGTCACTTTCTCCTCGATGACCTCGCCCGTCGTGGGATCGATCGTCACCTGTGCGTTCGGGTCCTCGTAGGTCAGGTCCCACCGTTGGAGCTGCTCCATCATCAATCCCAGGCGGAAGGGGGCGTGCCGGAATTTGTAGGTGATGCCGAGCTGCATCTGCATCGGGAGCTTCTCGCGCACCTCGGTGTAGGTGGTCAGTTGCGCGCCGATGTTGCGCACTGCACCGGCGATGGTAAGGCCCAGCTTGCGTTTGTGGAAGACCCCGGCCAGGTCCACACCCCATGCCGAGGAGCGGTAGGTGTCCAGTGCGCTGTTGAGGTACTTGAGGTTGGCGCCCACGCTGAACGTGGAATCGATCGGGTAGCCCGCGCCGACCTGGAAGACCTGCTCGCCGGCGCGGAACTCACCGATCACCTCCCCCACCTCATCGGTGCGCTGGAAGGTGCCGTAGTCCAGGTATTGCACCGATGCCGCGAGGGTGACACGGGCGCTGTCCAGGTGGTGGGCGTAGGCGGCATAACCCACCTTGATCCCATCGAAATAGGGCAGGTAGCTCAGAGCGATCTGCTGGCCGGTGGCACTATCGAGCAAGGCTGGATTGTAGATCCCCAGGTTGAGGTCCGCATCCTTCACGGCGAGGTAGTTACCTCCGAGCGCGGCCGCACGTGCCGAAGCCGGGATATCGAGCAAACGGAAGGCCGCCTGGCCACCCAATTGTGCCGAAACAGTGGTGGCCAGAAGAGCCGCGGTGCAAACGGTGGTCGAACGGAACAGTGCGGGCATCGGATGGTACTGCGGGAAGGAACGCAAGATAGCGGCACAAAGTATCCCGACGGGACCATGGTCGCCACACCGATACCTTGGCGGCCGATATTCCCCGGACCGATGCGGCCTTCGACCCACGTACTCCTCTGCACCATCATCCTCCTGAGCGGGTGCGCCAGCAACCGGGATGTGGTGGGCCATGGTCCTTTCCAGAAGCGGAAGTTCCGGCCAGGCTGGCACGTGGATCTCGGTATGGGCCACCGGAACGTCGAAAGTCGTGAACGGCCAATGGACCAGATCCTGCGGCTGGAGTTGCGAACGGTTCAGCCGGCAGAGGCACTGGCGGAACCGATCGCTTCCGCGAAGACGGTTTCCGTGCCTTTCCCGGCGGCCGGGCCGAAGGTGCCATTTCACCGGTCCACCTCCACCTTACTTCCTCAATGGACCGCATCGACATCCACGGAGAAGGAAAAGATCGAACCTCCGGATGGGCCCCGGCGCTGGAACCGCATGGCGATCGTTTCCGGTATCTTCCTGGTACTCTCCTTTGGCGTGATCGCGGCGACCGGAGGTGGGGCCATCCTCGGCTACTTGCTCACATTCGCCTTCATCACTGGCCTCATCGGGCTATTGCTGGCCATCAAACACCACGAACGTGGCAAGGGCATCGCGATCGCGGCCATTGCCGTTCCATTGGCCTTGCTGGCACTGGTGGTCGCGGCCCTCAACGGCTTCATGTGATCAGCCACTGGGCCGAAGGAGCAGGGAGGCGTCACCATAACTGAGGAAACGATAACCGTGCTTCAGGGCATGGCCGTACATGTCTCGCCATGTTGGCCCCACGAAGGCGGCCACCAGCAGCAACAAGGTGCTCTGCGGTTGGTGGAAATTGGTGATCAAGCCATCGGCGAATCGGAATTGATAGCCCGGTGCGATGAGCAGTGCGGTGTGGCCGGTCAATGGCCCACCCGCATGTTCCACCTGTGCGATCACCGCATCCAAGGACTGTGCTGCGGTAGGCCCTTCCCCATCCCGCCCATAAGGCTCCCACTGCCCCACTTGCATCGTTGCGCTACCACGCCCGCATAGTAGAGCGGCACCATGCCAATGGATGCTTTCGAGCGTGCGCAAGGCGGTGGTCCCCACCGGGATGATCGCGCCACGTCCCAGGTGCTCCCGCAGTTCCAGCAATGCGGCAAGGGGGATGGACACCTGTTCGGTGTGCATCACATGGTCGGCCATGTGATCGGCCTTCACTGGCAGGAAGGTGCCCGCACCCACGTGCAGGGTGAGGCTGGTGGTGTGGATCCCCTGGTGCCGCGCCTGTGCCAATAGGGCCTCGGTGAAATGCAGGCTGGCCGTGGGTGCGGCGATGGACCCGTCCTGGGTGGCGAAAACGGTGTTGTAACGGGTGATATCGGAGGGCATCGCCTCGCGACGCATGTATGGCGGCAAGGGCACGGTGCCCACGCGCTTCAACACTTCCACGAACGGCAGAGCAGGGTCGTAGCCGAATTCGATCAGGTGCTCACCGTTCCGTTGGGCCGTGCGGGTCGCATTCAGCGCAGTGCCATCCACGGTCGCGGTCAACTCCTCCCCTTTCCATCTTTTCGCGTTGCCCATCATGCACCACCAGCGCGTGCATCCCTTGTCAAGCAAGGCTGTTTCCATCGGTCGGCCATCCTCCGGCGCCAAGACCATGCACTCCAATCCGGCTCCCGTGGCCCTGCGGAAGTGGATGCGTGCGCGCACCACCCGTGTCTCGTTCAGCACCAGCAGGGCGCCCGGCGGGATCAGGCCCGGCAGCTCTTGGAAACGATGATCCTCGATGTGCCCGTTACGGTGTACGAGCAAGCGGCTGGCATCGCGCTCGGCAAGGGGTTGCCGTGCGATACGATCCTCGGGCAGGTCATAGGTGTAGTCGTGGATCGAGAGGTCCTGTGGGTGCATGTGCCGTGCCTTCCCTACTGCTTCACGAAGATGCCTGTGCCTGCACCTGATCCGGTACTGCACCGGATCGTATAGATACCAGGCGCCCAGTGGGAGACATCCAAGGCCGTGGGGCCACTCGTTAAGGTCCTTTGTGTGGTGATCACCCTACCCGCGATATCGGTCACGGTGATCATCGGTGCGGCCGATCCTTGGTGTAGCATGACCCACACGGTGCCAACGGATGGGTTGGGCCAGATGGACAAGCCCTCGGAAAAGTGCTCGCCGACCCCATTCAACCACAACACCTCGCGCACGGCCTGGTAGGCATTCACCTTGCCCATGCCCCATTGCACGCTGCCAGCAACGGGGATCGACCCCGTGTAGCTGTCCTGTCGTGCGGTACGCATCAAGGCCTCCTTCACCATTTGTGGGGAAGCCGTGGGGTTGGCCTCCAGCACCAGGGCCGCGATGCCTGCCACGGCCGGTGAGGACATGCTTGTCCCGGACAGGCGTGCGAAGGGATAGGACCGACCTTGGAACGACACGTTCGCGATCGAATTGAAGGTCTCATCGGTATAGCTGCTCATGGCCGATCCGATATTCACCCCAGGAGCGGCGATGTCGGGCTTCACCCGTTCATCCAACGTAGGGCCGATGGAGGAGAACGAGGCGATGGCCCCGCCCCCCACCGCACCGGTCACCGGATGGATGAATTCCGGCCAATAGGCCGCCACACTGATGAGGCCGTTGGTGCAGGCCGGCTCGCTGATTCCGTACTGGTTGTCGCCTGCGGTCCATCCGGCCACCGGTGCCGTGAAGGCCATGCCCCAGTTGCCCACATCGTTGGTAAGTTCGGTGACATTCCAGCAATGTACCCGGCCATCGGGTGCAGTGGCCTTCAACGCGACACGCAGGGCACTGCTCGTGTTCTTCACACGCAACCGGAAATGCGGCCGTCCATTGAGGGGGTGTGCTGCTTCGGTCGTGAGGTTGAAGAAGACCGTATCACCACCGATCACCAGTAGCGAATCGAGGTAAGGTGCCTGTGTGCTGGTGGAATAGCATGGTGTCTCCGCCAGGATCGTATTGCCGTTCGAGGTCACCATCAGTCCCGCCGAGAACGGATGTGCGCCCTCGCCCCACATGCTGATGCTCTGACCCCACATGTTCGGGTTGGCGCTGTAATCGTAGAACTGGATGCGCGAACGAAGTGTATCGCCGGTGAAGTCCTTGCGGATATGGAAATTCACATCGCCATTGTTCCCACCGGAGTTGGCGAAGACCACACCTTCCTGGATGTATTGGTCGATGGCCTGGCTGATCAGGGAATGGCCATCGAGGGTGCCGATGTGATGCAAGCCCCAGCTCATGTTGATCACAAGGCGCTTGTCGTCCTGTTCGGCGATCCCTTGCATCCAATCGAATGCATCGAGCACGGCCGCCGCATCGACCAGGAAGGTGCAGAAGAGGAATCGGGCATCGATCGCCATGCCGCGGTAGGGGGTTCCGGCCCCGCCACCACCGGCAATGCCCGCTACATGGGTACCATGCGTGGCGTTGTTGTAGATGTTGGAGGTGTCGGCACCCGCAGCCAGCAGTTCGGCCTGGGTGGTGAGCTGTGTGCCATACCCGTAAGCGGCTGGTGCCGGACCGGCCTGCCGATAGTGATCCCACGCGGCCCGCACCCGGTAGGTGGTCATCGACGTGTCGTAGAACGTCGGGTGCTGGTAGTCGAAGCCCCAGTCGGTGATGCCGATGAGCACGTCGCGGCCGGTATAGCTCTGAGGCAGTCCCCAACCGTGTTGCACGCTGTCCACACGCGTGGCATAGCGTACCCGATCCAGGTCGGGCTTCACCTTGCCGGCCAGTTCCGCATAGTCCAATCCCGGCAGGGTGTACAGGCGGTCCAAGTGAGATGCATCGATGCGGAAGGACTGGATGTTCCCCTTGCGCGCGCCGACCATCACGGCCTCATCGGACCACGTGGCCGGATCCGCCCCTGGTCCCAACAAGCCCAGGAAGCCCACCATGCAGCGCCCGTGGATCAGGGCGGTGGGATAATAGCCCTCCGTGTTGCGTACAAGGTCCTTCGCATCGGGATGAAGCGTGACCAGCTTGTGAAATACGGCCAGGTCGGCCTGGGTGGTGGCGGGCATGCGGACCTGCGCACTGAGCCCGAAGCCGTGCAACAGCAGACAAACGCCGATCGAACGAATGTGCATGGGATCTGAACTTGCCCCCAAGGTACTCCTTGGAGACCACGCCCTGCGTACCCAGGCCGCCTCAGTTCCTCACGCCACCTTCAAGGCATTCTCCACCTTCTCCTTCAGCAGTGCGTGTTTCACCACTTCGATCATCTCGGTGACATAGGTGAACTTCATGCCCTTGGTGTAGCGTGCATCGATGTCCTCGATGTCCTTGCGGTTGTCGGTGCTGAGGATGATCTCCTTGATGCCGGCCCGTTTGGCGGCGAGGATCTTCTCCTTGATCCCGCCCACGGGCAGGACCCGACCGCGCAGGGTGATCTCGCCGGTCATGGCCACGAACTTGCGCACCTTCTGTTGGGTGAAGGCACTGGCCAGGCTGGTGAGCATGGTGATGCCTGCGCTGGGCCCATCCTTCGGTGTGGCTCCTTCGGGTACGTGGACATGCACGTTCCACCGTTTGAACACCTCGGGATCGAGGCCGATGATGTCGCTGTGGGCCTTGAGGTACTCCAGGGCGATCACGGCGCTCTCCTTCATCACATCGCCCAGGTTGCCGGTGAGCGTGAGCTTGCCCTCACCCTTGGTGATACTGGTTTCGATGAAGAGGATGTCGCCGCCGGTGGGTGTCCAGGCCAGGCCGGTGACCACGCCGGCCACGTCATTGCCCTGGTACTTGTCGCGGGTATGGCTGGGACCATATATCCGCACCAGATCATCCTCATTGATGGTGATGCTGTGCTTCTGCTTCAGGGCGATCTGTTTGGCGCGGTACCTCACGAGCTTCGCGATGCGCTTTTCCAGGGTGCGCACACCGCTCTCGTCGGTGTACTGGTCGATGATGGCTTCGAGCAGACCGGGTGCCAGCTTCAGTTGCTTCGGCTTCACCCCGTTCTCGGTGTATTGTTTAGGCAGGAGGTGCCGCAAGGCGATCTCGATCTTCTCCTCCTGGGTGTAGCCGTTCACCTCGATGATCTCCATGCGGTCGCGCAGGGCCGGGTGGATACTGCTCAGGGAGTTGGCCGTGGCCACGAACATCACGCGGCTCAGGTCGTAGTCGATGTCCACGAAGTTGTCGTGGAAGGTGCTGTTCTGTTCGGGATCGAGCACTTCCAGCAATGCACTGGCCGGATCGCCATGGAAATCCTTGCCCACCTTGTCGATCTCATCAAGCACGAAGAGCGGATTGCTGGTGCCCGATTTCTTGAGGCTTTGGATCAACCGGCCCGGCATGGCGCCGATGTAGGTGCGCCGGTGGCCGCGGATCTCGCTCTCGTCATGCAGGCCCCCGAGGCTCATGCGCACGTATTTGCGACCGAGCGCTTCGGCCATGCTCTTGCCCAGGCTCGTCTTGCCCACGCCGGGAGGGCCGTAGAGCAGGATGATCGGCGCCTTCATGTCCTTCTTCAACTTCAGCACGGCCAGGTGCTCGATGATGCGCTCCTTCACCTTGTCCAGCCCGAAGTGGTCGCGATCCAGGATGCGCTGGGCGTTCTTCAGGTCGAACTTGTCCTCGCTGTATTCGCCCCATGGCAATTCGAGCAGGAGCTGCACATAGTTGTATTGCACACTGAACTCGGCACCTGCCGGATTCATCCGTTGCAATTTGGTGAGTTCCTTGTCGAAGGTCTCGCCCACCTTGGTCCCCCACTTCTTCCGCGCCGCCTTCTCGCGCATCTCCTCGATCTCCTGCTCGATGGGGTTGCCTCCAAGTTCGTCCTGGATGGTCTTCATCTGCTGGTGCAGGAAATACTCGCGCTGCTGCCGGTCCACCTCGGTGCGCACCTTGCTCTGGATCTCGTTCTTCATCTGGAGCATCTGCAGCTCCTTGGTCAGGTGCGCCAGCAACAGTGATGCACGCTCGCGCAGGTCGGCCACCTCCAGCATCTTCTGCTTCTCGGCCACCTCGGCGTTCATGTTGCTGCTTATGAAGTTCACCAGGAAGCTCGGGCTGTCGATGTTCTTCAGCGCGAACTGGGCCTCGGTGGGGATGTTGGGGCTGTGCTTGATGATGTCCGTGGCCAGATCCTTCAACGAGCTCACCAATGCGTGGAAGCTCTTGTCGTCCTTGGCCGGACGGATCTCCTCGAACTCTTTCACCCTGGCGGTGAAGTACGGGTCGAGCTTCACCATCTCCAGCACCTCGAAGCGCTTCTTCCCCTGGATGATGGCGGTGGTGGAACCATCGGGCATGCGTAACATGCGGATGATGGTGGCGATGGTACCGATGCGGTTGAGGTCCTCGGCGCGTGGTTCCTCGATCTGGCCGTCCTTCTGGCTCACCACACCCAGGGTCTTGTTGCCCCGGTACACGTCCTGGATCAGGCGGATGCTCCGATCGCGGCCCACCGTGATGGGGATGACCACGCCGGGGAAGAGCACGGTGTTGCGCAAAGGCAGGATGGGCAGCTCCGGCGGGGTGGTCTCCGCGTTCATCTGCTCCTCGTCCTCGGCCGTGATCAGGGGGATCAATTCGGTCTCGTTCTCCAGAGCCTCAGAACTGAACAACGGATCGGCAGTATGGATGATGTCACTCATGGACAGCTTGTCAGGTGCAAAGATACCCCGCAACCGAGGCCCTTGTAGGACACGGTTCTTCAACACGGGGTGGCTTTCCCGGTCAAGCTTCGTGCCAGTCCATGAAGGGGTGACAGATGGGCAGAGGGTCATACCATCCACGCATTCAATATCGGCCGATCCACTTGCCCTCTTTCCGGAGGTCTTCTCCGCAGGCCAGGTTCCGTAGGCCCCGCTACGCAACCAGTTCTGCGTATCGTCCTCCGAAAAGATCGCGGCGCATCTCTTGGCCGACCTTGAATGCGTAAATGGTATTAGCGCATGGCTCCGTGTTGCCGGGGCCTCAGCCGTGCTCGGCAGCCGCGATGTGCCGCAGCACGGCCTCTTCCAAGGCCGAAAGGTGTACCTGTCTACGCTCCATCACCCTACGCGCCGTGCTCAAGGCCCGTTCAATGTCATGGATCTCGAACCCGTCCGCACCACCCCAGGAGAATCCAGGGATGTATTTCGGTGGAAAGCCACCGCCGAACACGTTCGCGGCCACCCCCACCACCGTGCCCGTGTTGAACATGGTGTTGATGCCGCTCTTGCTGTGGTCGCCCATGAGCAGCCCGCAGAACTGCAGCCCGCTGTCCACCATGGCCTTCTCCACGCCGCTCCACACCTGCACATTGCCGTAGGTGTTCTTCAGGTTGCTCGTGTTGGTATCGGCCCCCAGGTTACACCACTCGCCCAGCACACTATTGCCCAGGAAACCATCGTGGCCCTTGTTGCTGTACCCAAGGATCACGCTGTTGGTCACCTCGCCGCCAACACGACATGCCGGCCCGAAGGCCGAGGGTCCGTAGATCTTCGCCCCCATCTTCACCTGGGCATGGTCACCGATCACGATAGGCCCGCGCAACATGCAGCCCTCCATCACCTCCGCACCCTTTCCGATGTAGATGGGGCCGGCCTTCGTGTTGAGGATGCTCGCCTCCACCACGGCACCTTCCTCGAGGAAGACCTGCGCGGGATCGCCCAGGATGGTGTTGGTGCCGTCGATGTGTTGTGAACGGCGCCCGTCAGTGAGGAGTCTGAAGTCGTGCGCGATCGCCTGAGCGCAATGTTGGAAGAGGTGCCAGGGGCGGCTGAAACGGATCACCTCGCCGGTGAAGTCCACCTGCTTCAAATAAGAAGGTGGCAAGGACCAATCCGCTGTGGTCGGCTGTCCCTTCCCTTCTGTACCAAAAGCCAGGGCGACACCGGCCTGCACGAGCACCTCACCCGGCAGGAGTTCCATCACCGCGCCCACGAGTCCATCCGTCGGGAAAAGGCTTCCATCCACCTCCCAGTTGGCGGAATCACGGGGTAGCGGGAAGGAGGAGGCGAGGTAGCTTTCCGTCCGGTGGCCCACCGGCAGGCCGCTGCGCACATACCACCCTTCGCTGATGCGGAGGATCCCCGGCCGCAACTGGCCCACCGGGCGCGTATGGGTCAGGGGCAGCAGGTGGTTGTGATGGCCCGCGTCGGATAGAATGATGGACATGCGCCGAAGGTAGCCACGCCCGGCGAGTGGAGGAGGCGATCAGATCCCGAAGTAGCCCACGATCCAGTATGCGATACAGGCCAACGCTGCGCTCACCGGTATGGTAAGGATCCAGGCCCAAAGCAGCCGCACGGTCACGCCCCAGCGCACAGCGCTCACCCGCTTGGTGGCCCCCACACCGATGATGGCGCCGGTGATGGTGTGGGTGGTGCTCACGGGGATGCCCATCTGCTCGGTCATGTACAGGGTCATGGCGCCGGCACTCTCGGCACACACGCCTTCCAACGGGGATACCTTGGTGATGCGCGAACCCATGGTCTTCACGATCTTCCAACCACCGCTGAGGGTGCCCAGGCCGATCGCTGTGTAACAGGCCAGCGGCACCCAGGTGGGCATGTCGTCCAGACTCTGCTTGTGTCCGCTGGCCACCATGGCCACCATGATGATGCCCATTACCTTCTGCGCATCGTTGCCACCATGGCCGATACTGAACGCTGCCGAACTGAGCAGTTGCAAGCGCTTGTACAGGTTGGCCGTGCGTGCCGCGCTGGGCTGTTTATGCTTCATGTCCCAACCATAAGCCACCATGAATACGATGGAGAACAGCGCCATGGCGATGCGCAGATCGTTGTTCTTGAGCACAAAGAGGCAGGTGATGGCAGTGGCCAGTGCGATGAGCAGGAGTCGCAACCACAGGCGCTGGATGAGGGTGACCAGGGTGATGAAGATGGAGATGACCATGCCCACCAGGGGGGCCAGGAAGATGAAGAGGGCGATGACACCGATCTTCTCCAGGTTGATGCTGCCGATGGCGAAATCGGCACCGGCCAGTGCAGCACCGGCGAAGCCACCGATCAGGGTATGCGAGGAACTGCTGGGGATCCCGTACCACCAGGTGAGCAGGTTCCAGGTGATGGCCGCGAGCAGACCGGCGAGCACCACACGCAGGGTGATGAACTCCTCGTGTACCGTCTTGGCCACCGTGTTGGCCACGTGGTGATCGACGAATATGAAGTAGGCGACGAAGTTGAAAGCCGCCGCCCAGACCACGGCCTGTACGGGTGTGAGCACCTTGGTACTGACGATCGTGGCGATCGAATTGGCCGCGTCGTGGAAGCCGTTGATGTAGTCGAACACCAGGGCCAGTGCGATGATGACGATGAGCAGCGTCATGCCATCAGGCGTACTTCAACATGATGGACTCGATCACATTCCCCACATCCTCGCATTTGTCCGTGGCGAGTTCGAGGGTGGAGTACATGTCCCGCATACGGATGAGCTGGATGGGGTCCTTCTCCATAGCGAACAGGCGCTGGATCGCACGGTCATGCACCTCATCGGCCTGGTTCTCCATGCTGTTGATACGTACGACGAACTCATTGTTCCCGGCGGACTTTGCCATGGTGCGCAAACCCTGCACCGCCATCTGTACGATCTGGCAGCCTTCATTCACCAGGCGGGCCAGCTCGCGGCAGGTCTCGTCGGGGGTCTTGATCCCGAAGAGCTCCAGATTCTTGCCAGCCGCGAAGATGAAATCCGCCACATCGTCCAGGCTGGTGGCCAGTTGATGGATGTCCTCCCGGTCGATCGGCGTGATGAAGTTGCGTGCCAGATCGGTGAAGATGGTGTGCGTAAGATCGTCGTTCGCGTGTTCGGCGATCTCCAACCGCTCCAACAGGGCCACGCGCTGGGATCCCGGCTCGGTCGCCATGATCGCCAGTAGATCCTCCGACATGCGCAGCACGTTCGCCGCGCTCGCCTCGAAATGGTAGAAGAACACGCGGTCCCGAGGCTTGAAGATGCTGAGCAGTTGGTCCAGTGGCATGGGTACTTCGTTCGTGCCGCAAATGTACCCGACCGATCAATTGGAGGTCGTTGTGTGCGCAAGGCTTAACCCAGACTTAACATTGCGGCCGATCCATGCCCCATGATCCAGACCGTCGTCCGCCATGATCTATGAATGCAACGGGTATCGCCCGGTCGTCCATCCTTCCGCTTTCATCCACCCGCAAGCCGTGGTCACCGGCAATGTGGTCATCGGCCGCGATGTGTACATCGGGCCAGGCGCCGCGTTGCGTGGCGATTGGGGCGAGATCCTCATCGGCGATGGGTGCAATGTCCAGGAGAACTGCACTGTTCACATGTTCCCAGGGATCACGGTGCATTTGGAGGAGAACGCGCATATCGGCCACGGGGCGATCATCCATGGTGCACAGGTCGGTCGCGATTGCATGGTGGGCATGAACTCCGTGCTCATGGACAATGTGGTGCTGGGCGAGGGTTGCATCGTCGGGGCGTTGTCCTTCCTGCGCGCCGATTCGATCTGGCCCGCCCGTAAAGTGATCGTGGGCAACCCGGCCCGGATCACCAAGGACGTGAGCGATGAGATGCTCGCGTGGAAATCAGAGGGTACGAAGCTCTATCAGGCGCTGCCCGCCCAGTTACATGCCACATTGAAGCCCTGTGAACCGTTGCGCGAGGTGCCCACTGGTCGCGAACCCATCACGGCAATGTACCGCACGTGGCGCGAGACGAGCGGCGGGAAGTAGGTGGGTGATCCCACGTGAGGGCCTGCACTCCTACCTATTGGCCGGAACGCCCTCTGGATCCCGGACCATCAATGGGTCAACTTGTCCGGTCGTCCGTGTTCCCTTCACCGTCCGTATCGTCCAGGTGGAACCGATGCAGGATGCGGTGCAACAGGGGCGTGAGCATGATCGCTACGGCCGCCACCAGGAAGATCCCACTGAACAGCGCATAAAAGGAGGCGAACCACTTGGCCGTATCGTTGGGTAGCGTGTCCACCGGGCCCATGCCCCCCAGGATCATGCTCGCATTGAGGAAGGCATCGGTGAAGTCGAATCCTGCCGCCCACATGTACCCTGCCACTCCAATGGCAAGCGCCACAACGACCAGCACCATCGCATAGAAAAGGAACCGAAGCTGCCTGCGGTAGTAGTCACTCCGAGGCAGGAGCCGACGACGATGTACACCCATT
This sequence comes from Flavobacteriales bacterium, assembly GCA_020848295.1. Lineage (GTDB taxonomy): Bacteria > Bacteroidota > Bacteroidia > Flavobacteriales_F > PHOS-HE28 > PHOS-HE28. The sequence continues at coordinate 6,586 of JADLAI010000180.1, read as the reverse complement.
GGTGGTGGAAGTTACTGATACGGTGGAGAAGAAACGTTCGATCAAGGGTGATAGGGTGCGAAAGTGCGGGTGCTGAAACCCTCGCACTTTCGCACCGCAGGGTTCATTCTGATCAGGATGGTCGAGAGACCGGATCTTCACCACCGGCTCAGTAACCGTTCCCACGAAACCCAACGGAGGGCGATCACGTTCAACGGTCACATCCCATGACCCTCCCCACTTCCGTCCTTCCTTCGGTCGCCTCGATCATCCTCGTGGATGATGAGGACGATTGCAACTTCGTGACCAAGCTGGTCCTGAAGAAAGCAGGTTACCAGGGCCGCCTGACCATCTTCACCTCCGCCGACGATGCCCTGGAGCACCTGCGCGGTGGCGAAGAGGGACCCGACCTGATGTTCGTGGACATCAACATGCCCAAACACACCGGCTTCGATCTGCTCACCTTCTGTGAGGAGGAGGGTCTGCTGCCGAACGACCGCACCAGTGTGGTGATGTTCAGCAGTAGCAATCGACCTGCCGACCTCCAACGCGCACTCTCCTTCCGATCGGTGATCGGCTATGTGGAAAAAGCCCTGACCGTCGATAGCTTCGAGCGTGTGGTGCGTGAACATGACCGCAACCGATCGAACTGAACCTGAAGCCCAACTTCATTCTCTCTCATGAAGAAGATACTGATCATCGAGGACGAGACCATCATCTCTTTCGGATACCGCCTCCAATTGGAGCGAATGGGATTCGAGGTGGTCGGCGCCGCACGTAGTTCCGAGGAAGCCGAGGCCCTGCTTGAACAGGTGACACCGGACCTCATCATCATGGACATCTACCTGAAAGGCACCAAGAGCGGGCTGGACCTTGCCAAGGAACTGCACGCACGTCGCCCCATACCCATCCTATTCCTCACGGCCAGCACAAAGCCGGAGATCATCAGCGCCATACACGAGTTGAAGGACTGCCAATATCTGAGCAAGCCGATCAACCCGGATAGCATGGAGGACATGCTGCGCCGGTTCGCCATGACCGAAAAGGTCTGATCATGAAGGCAAGTGCGGACCAAGCGGAGCGCCTGCACGGATTTTCGCACGATCTTCGGAACCGGTTGATCGGCCTGCAACAGGTGCTCGACCGATTGAGGGAGGAGGCCGATCCATCGGAACGCAAGGAGCTGCTGCACTACGGCGAACAGCAGTATTTCAAAGCCCTGCGCGAGGTGGAGCGCCTCATGGACGACATGGAGGTGGCCCGCAACGCCGTTCGGCCCGAACCAGCCCTGGTCGACCCACGGATCCTGATCCGCGAACGGATGGAACTCCTCCGGTTCCGTTTCGACCGCAAGGGCCAGCACCTGACCCTTGATCCGGGTGTTCCAATGAGCCTGCACACCGATCCAAGGATCCTTGCGGACCTCGTGGATGCCCTGCTCTCCAACGCTTCCAAATTCTCCCCAGCAGGGACTACGACCACGATCCGGCTGCGGGCCGAGGGTGGCACCGTGCTCCTGGAGGTTCAGGACCAGGGTGTGGGTCTTTCCGCTGCGGACCTTGCTCAGGTGTTCGATCGTTTCGCCTGGCTGGAGAGCAGGCCGACCGCCGGTGAATCGCAAGGGCGCGGTACATTGGCTCGCGCACGTGCCTGGGCCGAAGCCCTCCACGGCTCGCTTTCCGTAACGAGTCCAGGAGTGGGGCAAGGTTGTCTCTTCAGCCTGCGTCTACCGGCCTGACCCGACCCTTACTCGGTGGGCTGAAGCTCATAGGCCCGGTTGATCTGCTTGGCCACCCGCTGCCCACGCGAATTGACCGCCACATTGAATTCGAGCATGTCCCCCACGTGCAGGTCGCTGAATTCCGCATCGATCAGATCATCCTTCAGGAAGAACAGGTTGTTGTCCGGGAACCGGATGAACCCATAGCCGTTCATCAGGCTCATCACCGTGCTCCGGTGGCGTGAACCAGGGTCGAGGTCGGCCGGGAGGTCCTCCATGTCGCGGATCCGTTCATCGCGCGCCACGAAACAATCGAGGATCAACTCGTCCCCCTCCTTGATCCCTTCGTCGATGAGGTCGTGCATCGGCATGGCGTAGGTCACCTCATTCCACAGGTCGGTGCTGGTCCGGGTATACTGCTGCTCGCCCGATTCCGCATCGGTGAACTCGAAATCCCAGCCGAACAGCATGGTCTTGCAGCCCAGTGCATGCAGTTTGCGCACCAAGGGCACGTGGTCGCCATCGGAGGCCACCAGCACCACCACATCGTAGCGCTTCAGCATGCACAATTCATAGGTCTCCAACGCCATCAGCACATCGATCCCCTTCTCCTTCTTCCTCCCCATCATGTCCTTCAGCGGGAGGTAGTGGGTCTGCACGTTGTTGTACATGAGCACATCGTCGAACACCCGGTCGTAGTAAAGCTGATTGGGCTTCTCGTTGGCCTCCCGTGCGTTGAACCGCCCCCGAAAGAAATGGGCGTCGATGATGTGGCACAGGTTGGGTTTGGTCCCTTCCCGTTCCGCCACCATGTGCTTCACGAAGTCGTGCAGCCCACCGATGTGGATCCGACGCCTGTGGGCATGGACGTAGTTGTAATAGTTGCTGACGTGGGTGTAGTAGCTACCGTCATAGAAGACCCCCACCTTCAGGGCTTGATTGCCCGTATTCGTAATTGGCATGGAACATGGATGTGGTGCAAAGGTAACCTCACCACCACCCTGTCGGGATCTATCTTGCAAGCCCTGATGCGTGCCTCCCTCGTCTTCCTGACCATGGTGTTCTCCTGGCTCGCCAGTGCATCCGCCCTTGCACAAGGTCCTGTGGCCTTGCTCACCTTCTCGCGTTCGGTGAGCATCCCCTTGAACGCGGTGCAGCTGCATGATGCGGCCAGCGAAGCGTGGACCTGGACCTTCGGAAAGGAGCCTGGCGCCCGGTTGCTCCTCAACGACCGTTCAGCAGGAATGCTGAAAGGCACCGGACGCTTGAATTTCAGGTCCCGGATGTTGACCGGTCGAGAAGAATCCATGGGCACCATGAGCTACCAGGTGATGGTGCAGGTCCATGCGGGGGAGTGCCGGGTGACCATCTCGGACATCACCCACACCGGGAACCGGAACACGGCCCGTGGCGGTATCCACCTGCGCCAGATCATGCGCGCCGATGAGGACGCACAGAAGACCACCGGGCTGAGCCGATCGAACGTGATACGGCTCCATGCCGAACTGCGTATGGCCGCGACGGAACATCTGAGCAACCTGCTCCAGGCCTTCGAGGCCAGGTTGCGTGCCAAGGTGGATCGTTGATCAGGTAACCAACCAGGGCCTCTGTTCGTTGAACGGTGCTGCGATGGCCCTGTCCAAGCACCTTTCCATTCGTTCCTGGCCCCTGGCCACCGGCCTGCTCGTCACCGTATTCATCGTCTATGGACTGGTCCTGGTATCGAGCTCCCGGCAATTGCAGCAGAAGATCGCCAAGGAGGTGAACCTGCTCAACGACCTGAGCCGCTTGAGCGGCTCGGTGACCCAGTTGGGGCTGGTGCATCGGATCGACGTGGGCACCCGGCAGTTCCAGTGGCACCAGGAATTCATCAAGGTGAACCGGTCCATCGACTCCCTTGGCAGTACCTATTCGAGCGTGCCGGGCATGACCGAGTTCCCCAAGATCATGAAGGGCCTGCTGGAGCAGGCCGACTCGTTGCACACCAATGCCATGGCCCACCAGGGCACTTGGAGCGAGCAGCGGCCGAACGAGGTGGTCTTCGACTTCATCCTTCAACGTACACGATCGGCGATCGAGCGTACGACGCAGCGCATCCATGAGCATGGCCTGGGCAACCATACCGCCACGCTCTCCGCACGCTGGGATGAGGCCCAGTTGCTGTTGGTGGCCGCTTGTCTGCTTGCGATCGTGTTCGCCTGGCTGGTCGGGGTGAGCAATAGGCTCCTACAACAGAGCCGCCTGCGCTCGGAACTTCTCGATACGGCACACCGGGATCTGGAACGCACGAACCAGGAGTTGCGCGCGACCATGTTGAGCAAGGAAGAGAAAGAGGTGATGTTGAAGGAGATCCACCACCGGGTGAAGAACAACCTGCAGATCGTCAAGAGCCTGATCCGTTTCCAAATGGACCAGGTGGACGACCCGAGGATGGTCGAGCTCTTCAACGAATGTGTGAACCGGGTGAGCGCCATGGCCCTGGTGCATGAGCAGACCTACCTGAGCAAGGACCTGGCCAACATCGATGTGAGCAATTACCTCACACACCTGACCCGCGACCTCTGCTTCGCCTATACGATCAAGACCCGATTGCACCTCGATATACGGATCAACATCCCCACCCTCGGTGTGGATACCTTGATCCCGCTGGGGCTGATCATCAACGAGATCATCTCCAATTCCCTGAAGTATGCCTTCAAGGACCGCGATGAGGGGACCATCATCGTGCATATCGATGGCGACGAACATCAGGGCCTGCACATGCGCATCGGCGATGATGGGGTGGGCCTGCCGGACCGTTCCAAATGGGACCGACCCAACAGCCTGGGAATGGATCTGATCCACACCCTGGCCGGGCAACTGGGCACCAGTGTGGAACTGGAGGAGGGCCGGGGCACCATGTACGCACTGAACACCGTCCGCAAGGAACAGCGAAAGCGCGCCTGACCACCGACCGACCAGATCATCACCTTGTGATCCAAGCGCCTCCTGCCGAACGCAGGGGGCTTTACTTTTGCGGCCGATCCCACCCCACCCATTCGATCATGACACGTACGATCCTCGCCACCTGTAGTACAAGCCTCCTGATCGCCTGTGGCGGAGGAGAGCACAAGCACGACCCCGTCACCATGACCTATCCCGAGACCCGCAAGGACAGCACCGCCGGCGACAGCCTGCACGGCACCTGGGTCCCCGACCCCTACCGCTGGCTGGAGAACGATACCAGCGCCGAGACCGCCGAATGGGTAAAGGCCCAGAACAGCGTCACCAACGCTTTCCTGGCCAAGATCCCCTTCCGCGACAGCTTGGCCAAGCGGTACGAGGAACTGTACAACTTCCCCAAGGTGAGCGGCCCCATGCGCGTGGGCGAGCTCTACTTCGTGTGGAAGAACAGCGGCCTGCAGAACCAGAGTGTGATCAATGTGCGCAAGGGCCTGGATGGCGAGGACCAGGTCTTCATCGACCCCAACCAGCTCGATCCCGCCGGCACCACCACCTACAGCCCCCTCGGCACCAGCCACGACGACCGGTACATGGCCGTGGGCGTGCAGAAAGCCGGCAGCGACTGGCAGGACATCACCGTCTACGACCTGAGCACCATGAAGCAGATGCCCGACCTGCTGAAGTGGGCGAAATTCAGCGGGACAGCGTGGTACAAGGACGGCTTCTTCTACAGCCGCTATCCCACCCCGGCCAAGGGCACCGAACTGAGCGCCGCCAGCAAGTTCCAGAAGGTGTACTACCACAAGCTGGGCGACCCGCAGGAGAAGGACGTCCTGGTGTGGGAGAATACACAGAACGGCGACCTGTACGTGGGCGCCGGTGTGACCGAGGGCGAGGAGTTCGCCACGCTCTACGTGAGCACCGGCACCGATGGCTTCGAGATGTACTATCACGACCTGCGTAGCGGCGGCATCCCCACCCCGGCGACCAAATGGACGGCCTTGCAGACGGGCTTCGAGCACAAGACCAGTATCATCGACTTCGTGCCCGCCACCGGCAAATTCCTGGTGATGACCGAGGTGGACGCGCCGAACTACCGCCTGGTGGAAGTGGACCCGAAGAACCCCGCCAAGGAGACCTGGAAGGACATCATCCCCCAGGCCAAGGAATTACTGCAGAGCGTGAGCACCGGAGGCGGACTCCTCTTCGCCGAGTACCTGAAGGACGCCACCAGCCGCTTCTACCGGATGAAGCTCGACGGCACCGACAAACAGGAGATCACCCTACCCGACATCGGGAGCGCCGGAGGCTTCGGCGGCAAGCGCAACGACACCTTCAGCTTTTTCAGCTTCACCAGCTTCACCGACCCCGGCACCATCTACAAGTACGACTACGCCACCGGCAAGAGCGACGTATGGTTCCGCCCCGAGCTGAAGTTCGACCCCAGTGCCTTCGTCACCGAGCAGGTGTTCTATACCAGCAAGGACGGCACCAAGGTCCCCATGTTCATCGTGCATAAGAAAGGTGTGGAGAAGAACGGAAAGAACCCCACCCTGCTCTATGCGTACGGTGGCTTCAACATCAGTCTCACGCCCAGCTTCAGCACCAGCCGCATGCTGCTCCTGGAACAAGGCGGTGTGTTCGCACTGGCCAACCTGCGCGGTGGCGGTGAGTACGGCGAGGATTGGCACAAGGCCGGCATGAAGGAGAAGAAACAGAACGTGTTCGACGACTTCATCGCTGCGGCGGAATACCTGATGGCCATGAAATGGACGGACAAGGATCACCTGGCGATCAACGGAGGCAGCAACGGCGGTCTGCTCGTGGGTGCCGTGATGACCCAGCGGCCCGATCTGTTCAAGGTGGCCTTCCCCGAGGTGGGCGTGTTGGACATGCTGCGCTACCAGAAGTTCACCGCCGGTTTCGGCTGGATACCCGAGTATG
>JADLAI010000179.1 GCA_020848295.1 Flavobacteriales bacterium | reverse complement strand
GACCCGCTGGTTTCCCAAAGGTCCGTATGTGCCTTTCGTACGTGCGTGGGGTACTTGGGTTTTCATCCACAGCCGGTTGGTGATCACCAGAACGGAACCTTTCACACCCGTTCCGCGTATATCGGCCTCAAAGTCACTTTCGTCGCGTGTTGAGCCTCATCCATCTGAGCACACGTTGTAGGTCATGTCGGTGCCCCTACCCATAGCGGAACCGGGCCATTGGGCCGACGCGATCCCTCGTCAAGCCGAAGGGTCGTGCCGAGTGCTCTTTGTTCACCAAGGGGAACTGAGCCGTGATGAGTTGGATCGGTTGATCGGTGTCGCTGAGGGGCATTGCCTCGCCTCATTACAGAGCGTGGCAACACGCAAACGCCTGTTGAACCTTTTGGTCGAGGGGTTGGAGAATGTACGGTGCCATACCCCCGCCGACCTGGCCGATACCGCGTTCGCCATGCTTGTGTTCGAACAAGCCGGCTACCGTCTCTTTATGGGGAATGCGGCTCCTCGGATCGTGGTGGCCTCCATGTCCCACCGGATCGATATCCTTAACGATATGGATGAGGCGGACCTTCGTGAACACCACTTGAAGCTCCTGGCCAACGAAGGCCGTACGGAGCGTGGGGGGGCCGGCCTGGGCCTGCTCACCATGGCCCGAAAGAGCACCGGTCCCATCATCACCCACGCCTTTCCGCGCGATGCGAGCACGACATTCCTCGCCTTGGAACTGGTCCTGGCCGCCTGATCAGCCGTTGACGAAATTCGTGAGGTACTGATACGTATCGGTCAAGGCACCGTATTGCGCAATGGTGGCCCGGGCTATCATCCCCTCCCCATCCGTCACGACCAAGGACGGTAATACCCTTTCGATCAGGTCTCTTCCGAATGCTTCCGAAGCGTCCCGTGGCAGTTCGCAGGGCAGGTTGTCCACGGCCATCACCGTGAGGGTGCCGGGCGTTGCAGCTGGCTTTTCCGCACCGGACTTCGGGTCGTAGCCAAAGAATGGCTCAGCGATGGTGGTGGCTCGCAGGGTGCTGTCGATGGGGCCGCCGATGTCGCAACTGATATCCGCGATCACCTCCAAGGAAAGGCCAGGATCGCGAAGGTCCGCCGCGCTCAGGATCTTCGGCCCACGGGGGTCCCAGAAGTGGCAGGCCATGTACAGGTGGGCCACCCGTGCGAAGGGCAGGAACCGGGCCCGATGGCCACGGGGATCCTCGTGGAAGGCTTGCTTGTCGAAGGGTCCTCCATCCTCCCGCTGGTACAGGTCGGCCGAACCCAGCACGGTGTACACCGGCGCGGTGTTGTTCGCGGTGAGGAATTCCTTCGGGCTGATCCGTTTCACACCCGCGCGTTCCAGCACCCCCATCGCACCCTTGCCCACGCGGCCACCACCGGTCAGCACGATCCGTAGGTCCGTGGGTAGCGGATAGGCGTGCAGGTGTTTTTCCAGTTCCTCCAGATCGTGGCACTGGTGGGCGGGCTTCAGCAACGGGCCGCCGTGCATCAGTTGCCAGGCACGCATTCCGTTGTAAGCGCCTACCACACCTGCCCAGTAGCCAAAAGCCAACACCCGCTCACCATGTGGGTTGGTCAGCAGTTCATGGTCGATCAGCCGGATCCTCTTGTCCAGGATCGCCCGCAGGAGCTTCCGGTTGTGCGCCTGCTCCTTGATCGTGTGGCTGAAGAACAGGTAGGCTTTGCCCGGAAGCAACATCTCCAATGGCACTTCCTTCACCCCAAGGATCAGTTCGCGGTCGTTAAGATCATCCACCAACGGGACCTCGAAGGCTTCGTACTCCGCGTCGGTGTATGCGCGTACGGGGCTTCGTTGCACCACAAGGTCCACTTCGGGGTGGCGCTGCATCACTTCCTTGCACTGGGCTGGCGTCAAAGGGACGCGGCGATCGGCGGGCTGTTTGCCTTCCCTTGTGATCCCGATCTTGCGGTAGGCGGTGGACATGGGCGGCAAAAGTAACCGTCATGGTCCCGTTGTACCAGGCTGCGGGATCGCGCTATCTTTGTGGTCCGTTCTTTTCCACATGGGGCCGACATGGATTCGACAGCGGCTTCGTGATGTGTGTAAGCATGCCGGGCGTGATGTGCGGCCCGTATCCCAGTGCATCGTCGCCATAACCGGCGAATCCGACTACGCTCTCGCTGCTTAATAGCCCAAGGCTATGAGGCTTTATCCGTGTGAACAACAGTAGCACGGACGAGTACCTCTCGGGGAGGCCCGTTCTCCTCCTTCCCGATCCAGAGGTGTCATCCTGGAGAACTGGTCAGCGCGGTGGTCCGGACCGCTGATGAGAAACAGGACCTAAGCCATGGCTGGGGTGCCCTTCCCCAGGCCTTGGTCGAAAACCAATGAAGAGGCTACGCATGTAGAAAGCCCATGTTGCGGTCGTTTGGACGGCGGTTCGATCCCGCCCGGCTCCACCCAATGAAGAAGGGGCCACCTCGTTCGAGGTGGCCCCTTTCCATTCTTACGGTTGAGTTCTACTGCTTCGTGCCCGTATACGTGCAGGTGTTCCCGCTCAGATTCAGGTTCAGGTTCAGGATCAACCCGGAGATCTGCCCCGAACCACTTACGGTGACCCCGCCGCTGAGGGTCTGCGTGGCGATATTGATGCTCGTGCCGTTCACCGTGCCCACCCAGGTGTCCACCCCGTCATTGAAGACCACGCTCGTGATGCCGGCCGAACTGGAGTTGATCGACATGTTCAATGCGTTCGCAGCGCCGCTGCACGTGATGGTGCCGTTGTACTGGCCAATGAATTTCGCCCGCATCTCCGTACCACAGGTCGATCCTTCATAACCGCTCGCACAGGCACAGCTTCCGCCGTTGCATGTGCCGCCGTTCTGGCAAACCACGTTTTCACACGGATCGTCTTCCTCCTTCTTGCAGCCTGAAAAGGCCAGGGCAGCGGAAAGACCGACTAAAAGGGAGAATTGAATGAGTTTCATGGGTTGGGGGTTTATTCGTTGGTGAATATCGGAAAAAGGTGGATGATGTGAACGATCATGCGCATGAGTTGATCCATCCCGGTACATTGCATCATAGGGGTCACCGCTTCCCACGGTACAAGAACGTACTCGGTGTTCGGGCGTAGGGACGCTCCTTCGAAGGACCGGAACGCCGAAGGAGCCGATGTCAGGCGGTTCCGAATGCCACTGGACGTGGTGGATGTCCTCAGAGCCGGTTCAGGATCTCTTCAAATGCGCCCTACGGCCTCTTTTCGTGCCATGCTGCGCCGGAAAATGGTCACGTAGACACCGCTATGCGACCATATTTCGGCTGTGCCTGACCAGAGAATAGTCTCGGAGTCCATCATACCAGAGATCCCCAACAGGCTCTCAGAACCCGATCCCCACCCCGCCACTGAAGATGGGGCCCCGGTTGAAATAGATGCTGTTCGGGTCCTGGAGCACATCGTACAGTACCTGCAAGTAGATGGAGCCACGACCTCCGAGCGGTTGTACGTAACCACCGCCCACCAGCAGATGCGGAACCCAGATCCGCGGCCGCACTTCACTGAGCGCACCGAAGCGGTTGCCCTCCACGTTCATGTGCAGGAACTCGACATGGGCGTATGCTTGCTGGATGAACCGGTACCGGGTGAAGGTGCGATGACCGTACGCAGTGAAATCGTAGGCCGGGTTGAACCGGTTGTCGCGGAAATACCAATAACTGGCTCCCAGCCCAACGGACAACTTCCCCTTCGGATCCACCTTGTAGCCCACCAGTGGGTCCAACTGTATCGCAGTGACCGTCCCGAATGAGAGTCCGATGCCGCCGCCGAACCAAATGCGCTCGCTGAACGGGCGTGTGTCCTTCCTCGGTGCTGCTGGCTGGCTTTCCTGCGCGAACGTGGGTAGGAGGTGCAGGAAGGTGATGCCCACCAAGGCGGTGATCCGGAGCAAAGCCAGGTGCTTCATGTGATCGAAGGTAGGCATGGAGGCATGGAACGTGATTCAACGGGTCGATCGTTCCATCCGATACAATGTCCACGGTCCACGGCCTTCATGCCAGGTGTACCAGCGCATCAACAGGTCGCTCCACGCGGGCTGCGATCGTACCAACGGCACAAGGGTCCTGTCCGGTGGCGCATGCAGCACCGCATCGCTCGGTGCCATCAGGTACCTCACCTCGGTGTTGATCCCCGGATCCGTCCCCAGGATCACCTCCTCCGTTCCTGTCGGTTGGTAGAAACCGGGCAAGGTGATCCGCCACGCGGTCGGCGCGTCCACCACATAACCGATCCGATCGCCGGGTGCGCTCGCGCCACGCAGGGCTTGGGCCAAGCGAACACGGCCTTCACCGGCCGGCGTTCCTACCACCACGATCAAGCCAAGGGTGTTCGCCACTACGACGATCGCCACCACGATGGTGCATATCGCCTTGGGTATTGGTGCTTTCCATACCACGAGAGTGGACCGTGCCTCGATCAGCAACCACGGGACCAATGGCGCCAGTGGATAGAGGAACCGCAGTTCCTTGTGTGGGAGAATGCTGTGCGCCACCAGAAAAGGCAGCATGATCCATACCAGGATGTGTTTGGGCGAACGGACGATCAGCACAGCGAGTGCCAGTAGGATCAATGCCCCGATCGGTGGGATCGCGTATTTGATGATCCACGGAGGATAGTACCACCAAGGCAGGGTATCGAAGCGTACGGCCGGATCCGAGCCGAAACCGAGCCCGATGTATTTCCACAGGGTGAATACGGTGCTTCCGTAGAACAGGCTATCCAGCATGAACCCCAGGAGAAGGGTGAGGCCCAGCGTGCTACCGAGCAAACCCAATGAGCGGAGCCGTTCGCGCCGGTGCCAATGGAGCCACACGAGCAGGGAGATAATGATCAAACCGGTGGATGGCCGACACCCGATCGCCAGGCCTGCAAGGATCCCTGCCTTCCATGCCCAATGCCGGTCGTCCGTTGCACGAAGCACGGTGGTCAACAACAACAGCAAGAGGATGGCCGACCAGCCTTCGCTGCTGAATCTTACGGCCAGGAACGGTAGGAACCAGAGGCCATAGGCGAGCAGGATGTAGGCACGGTGCAGGCGTTCACCGTAGTTCGTGGAGGTGGCATTGACAAAGCCACGCATGGCATACAGGGTCAGCGCAGCGGTCAGCAGGCGAAGCAGCAAGGTGCGGGTGAACGGGTCCGTCACATGGAAGAACGCGGCACACTTGAACATGATCACGGCGATCCACGGTTGCAACGAGGAGCGGATGCCCGCGCTGAACTCCCAGGCCAGGTGTTCCATGGGGAGCTCGCCGAGTTTCCATTGCGCGAAGGCAATGAGCTGGAAGTGCTCGTCGGCGCTGTGGTAGCCGGTGCTGAACCACGCGGTTGTAGCATAGACCATGCCCGCGATGATCAGCACGAGCCGGTGGAAGTGCGACGGACTCACCGCACGAAATTGCGGAAAAGCGAACGGGCCCCGAAAGGCCCGCTCCATGCGTTGGTCGATCAGGCTCACGCCCGCTCCAGCTCCTCTCGCAGCGCCGCCATGAACAGCTCGGTGGTCAGGTACTTGTCCGCGCCCACCTTATCGCCGTGAATGCACACCGCGAGGTCCTTTGTCATCTTGCCGCTTTCAACGGTCCGGATGCACACTTTCTCCAGCTTGTTCGCGAAGTCGATCAGCGCCTGGTTGCCATCCAGCTTGCCACGGAAGGCCAGGCCCCGGGTCCAGGCGAAGATGCTGGCGATCGGGTTGGTGCTGGTGGGTTTGCCCTGCTGGTGCTGGCGGTAGTGGCGCGTCACCGTACCATGCGCGGCTTCGGCCTCCATGGTCTTGCCATCGGGGGTGATCAGTACGCTGGTCATCAGGCCCAACGAGCCGAAGCCTTGTGCCACGGTGTCGCTCTGCACATCGCCATCGTAGTTCTTGCAGGCCCATACGTAACCGCCGCTCCACTTCATGGCGCTGGCCACCATGTCGTCGATCAGGCGGTGCTCGTACACGATGCCGGCCTCTTGGAACCGCGCCTTGAACTTCTTCTCGTAGATGTCCTGGAAGATGTCCTTGAAGCGGCCGTCGTACTTCTTCAGGATGGTGTTCTTGGTGCTCAGGTAGAGCGGCCATTTCTTCGCGAGCGCGAGGTTGAAGCAGCTCATCGCGAAACCTTCGATGCTCTCGTCGGTGTTGTACATGCTCAGGGCCACGCCGTTGCCCTCGAAGTCGTACACGTTCCAGGTCTGCGCCTCGCCGCCGTCATCCGGCGTGAAGGTCATGGTGAGCTTGCCCTTGCCTTTGATCACCGCATCGCTGGCGCGGTACTGATCGCCGAAGGCATGGCGCCCGATCACGATCGGTTGCGTCCAACCCGGCACCAGGCGTGGGATGTTGCTGATCACGATGGGCTCGCGGAACACGGTGCCATTGAGGATGTTTCGGATGGTGCCGTTCGGGCTCTTCCACATCTGCTTCAATCCGAACTCCTGTACGCGCGCTTCGTCCGGTGTGATGGTGGCGCATTTGATCCCCACATTGTGCTTCAGGATCGCCTTGGCGCTTTCCACCGTGATCTTGTCGTCGGTCTTATCGCGGCTCTCGATGCCCAGGTCGTAGTACTCGATCGGCACATCCACGTAGGGCAGGATCAGTTGGTCCTTGATCCACTTCCAGATGATGCGGGTCATCTCATCGCCGTCCAGTTCCACGACGGGCTTCGCCACTTTGATCTTCGACATTGTTCGCAGTGTGGTTGTCAGTTGTTCGTTGTCGGGTGGCGGCTATGGTGGGCGCGCCGGAATACGGCCGCGAATTTACCGCTCAGGGGTATGCGGCAGTGGGTATTGGTCCGGTGTATGGTCGCCATTGTTGCCGCGCTGGGTGCTGCGCACGAACCGGCCCATTTCGTAGTACTCCTTCCGCCAGATGCTCCCATCCGGAGCAAAGAAGACCACTTCGCCATCGGGGTATCCATCCGTGTAGTTCCCTGTGATGGTCACTTGCCCATCTTTTCGGGTCGCGACCCATTTCCCTTGGGGCCTTCCATTGATACAAGTGGTCGTGAGATGCCCCCTGTCCAAAGGGTAGGATGAAACGTATTCACCATCGACCAAGGCCCCGGTCGAGTCGCGTAGGACCCGTTCGCCATGGAGCTTCCCTTCGCGGTATGCTTTGGTCCACTCAACGCGGCCGTTGCGGTGGTAAGTGATGCTTCGGCCATGAACCAGGCCGTTGCGATGATGCTGGGACACCATGATGCCTCCATCGGGGTGGAAGTACTCTTCCAAGCCATGCCGCTGCCCCTTCCGGTACATGATCGACCAGGTCTTCCGCTCCAAGCTGTCATACTGGATCGCCGTGCCGTGAAGAAAGCCCTTGACGTAGGGTGTGGCCCAGGTCCTTCTCCCCCGATCGTCGTACCAGACCCATTGCCCGTGGGCAAGTCCCCTGCGATAGGTTCCATGGCCCACCAGCCTCCCGGTGCTGTCGTACGCCATTCCTACGCCCGCCGCACGCCCGTCCTTCCCACGTTCGAGCACCCAGTACCGGCCGTTCTTCACCTCGGTGGTGTCCATCTGTTGGGCATGCCCGGCATAGGATGCCAGCAGGAGCAGGATGATCGCGGTGGTCTTCATCCGGTGCCGTGTCGGTCTTTTCACCCCAGATCCAGATCCAACTCCTCGCGCAACACGAGCAACGCGGGGTTCTTCTCGGCCATCGCCTTGAATTTCGCCAAAGGGGTCACTGGCCGTGCTTGGTCACTGGGCGCTTCGGTGATCACCTCCAGGTCCAGCCCCGGATCGCCCATCGCACGTCGCAGGAAACCCAGCAATTCCGGTTTTTCCTGGCGCATGTAGTTCCCCTGCACCGCGTTCACGATCGGGAAAGAGATCCTTCCCGGTCCGCTCACCGATGGTTCACGTGCCATCAGCGTTGCATGCAAACTGTCCCGGCCGTTCGACTTCTGTTTCAACGCATAGTCCCGCCATGCCTTCAGCAGCAGCGCTGGGTTCACCTCCTTGGCCGAAGCGGGCATGTCCGTTCCGCTGTCCGTTTCCAGCGGGGCGCCGGGCGTTGCTTCCACCGCCACCGCCGCCACCGTGCTTTTTATGCTCACCTGCCCGGTCAGTCTCCGTTTCGATGCGTAGCCCGAAGCGACCGGTTCGGGTACATGGCCTGTTTGGCTGGATGGTTGCGGCGAGATGTGCGCCGTTCCTGCGGACGGGACCTGCGTGGCGGACCGCGCCGGATCCGTGGTCCTGTGTACCGTTTGCCCGACTACGCTGACGTCAGGACTTTTTTTTTGAGCCGATGGATCCGCTGCCGTGTTGATACGGCAGAGCTGCACCAAGGCGAGTTCCACCAACAGACGCGGCTCCTTGCTGGCCTTGTACTGGCTGTCGCACTGCGCAAGGCGGTCCAGGCCGCGAACGAGCAGTTCACGATCCACACGCTGGGCCTGATCGCCGTAACGTGTGGTGAGGTCTTCACCCACCTCGAGCAACGGCAGCGTGCGCGGGTCCTGACTCACGAGCAGGTCCCGGAAGTGGCGGCCAAGGCCGGCCACGAACAAGTGCCCATCGAAGCCCTGTTGCAGGATCGTGTTGTATTCCACCAGCACCGCTGGTATGTCGCCCTGAATGATGCTGTCCGTGATGCGGAAATAGTGCTCATGGTCCAGCACGTTCAGGTTCTTCACCACGTCCTGGTAGGTGAGCCTGTTGCCGCTGAAGCTCACCAGCTGGTCGAAGATCGAGAGCGCATCGCGCAAGCCCCCATCGGCCTTCTGTGCGATCACATGCAACGCTTGGGCTTCGGCTTCAATGCCTTCCTTCAGCGCGATGTTGGCGAGGTGGCGGCTGATGTCGGAGATCATGATCCGCCGGAAGTCGAACACCTGGCAGCGGCTCAGGATGGTCGGTAGGATCTTGTGCTTCTCGGTGGTGGCCAGGATGAAGATGGCGTAGGAGGGGGGTTCCTCCAGCGTCTTCAGGAAGGCGTTGAAGGCCGCCGAACTGAGCATGTGTACCTCGTCAATGATGTACACCTTCTTGGTGCCCACCTGCGGCGCGATGCTCACCTGTAGGATCAGGTTGCGGATGTCCTCCACACTGTTGTTGCTGGCCGCATCCAGCTCGAAGATGTTCAGGCTGTGCCCCTCGTCGAAGGTCTTGCATGGGGCACATTGCCCGCAGGCCACCAGGTCCTCGCCAAGGTTCTCGCAGTTGATCGTGCGTGCCAGGATGCGGGCACAGGTGGTCTTGCCAACGCCCCGTGGCCCGGTGAACAGGAAGGCCGAGGCCAGGTGCTTGCTGCGGATGGCGTTCATCAGCGTGCTGGTCACCGCTTCCTGGCCCACCACGGTATCGAAGGTGGCAGGGCGGTACTTACGGGCGCTGACGACGAATTGGTCCATGGGTCTTGGGGCGAAGATAGAAGGGGGCGTGGTGCCGCCCGGAGCCGGATATCAACAGGTGTGGAAAGCCGGGAGTTCGTTCACCCTTCACGGCGCCAGAAGGTGCGACCGGTCAATGTGCGGTGCCCTCCAGGGATACCATCGGATCAGGCATGGGGCTCTTAGGCTTGCGGCCCTAATGTTGTGGAGCTACGGATACGGTGAAGGAACGGTCGATCATGGGATACAGGGAGCGTAAGTGCGAGCGATCGAACCCGCGCGTCCTCTCACTTTCGCGCCATTCGCCATGGTCAGTGTGGAATGGTCGGATCCGGATCCTCATCACCGGTTCAGTAACGTTGACGAGAATGGGGTCAAGCGGTGATATGGGACGGAGGTCCGATCAACGATCCGGGCGGTGGTGGAACGATGGCTACCGCCCGTTCCATTCCGGTTCGTGCCAACGACCGATCTTTGCACCCGATGCGTATCGGGATCGTGTGTTACCCCACCTTTGGTGGAAGCGGCGTGGTGGCCACCGAACTGGGCATGGCCCTGGCCGAGAAGGGCCACGTGATCCACTTCATCACCTACGATCGTCCGGTACGTCTGCGCGATCATCCGAACGTGTTTTACCACGAGGTGCGCGTTAGCGACTATCCGCTCTTCGATTACCAGCCCTACGAACTGGTGCTCACCAGCAAGCTCGTGGATGTGGCGAAGTTCGCGGGCCTCGATGTGCTGCACGTGCATTACGCGATCCCGCATGCTTCCGCCGCATGGATGGCCCAGCGCATCCTCGCCGCCCAAGGCATCCGCCTGCCTTTCGTCACCACCTTGCACGGGACCGATATCACCTTGGTGGGCCGCGACCCCAGCTTCGAGCCGGTGATCACCTTCAGCATCGAACACAGCGATGCGGTCACCGCTGTCTCCGAAAGCCTCAAACGTGACACCCGCACGCATTTCCCCGTGGAACGCGAGGTCCAGGTGATCCCCAACTTCGTTTGTGTGGACCAGTACAGCCATGTGCCGGACCAGGGACTGCGCGACCGGTACGCTCCGAATGGGGAGCGCCTCCTGGTGCATGTCTCCAACTTCAGACCGGTGAAACGGGTGCAGGATGTGGTGGCCATGTTCCTGCATCTACGGGAACAGTTGCCTTGCCGCCTGCTCCTGATCGGCGATGGCCCCGAACGCCAACGCATCGAGACGCTGTGCCGTGCTTCCGTGCATGGCAAGGACATCCTCTTCCTCGGAAAAATGACCCGACCGGAGGAGGTGCTATCGAGCTGTGACCTGTTCGTGCTCACCAGCGAGAACGAGAGTTTCGGACTGGCCGCCTTGGAAGCCATGGCTTGCGGCATCCCGGTGGTGAGCACCGATAGCGGCGGGTTACCGGAGGTGAACATCCCGGGTGTGAGCGGTCTCTTGAGCGGCGTTGGCGATATCCTGACCATGGCCAGCAACGCAATGACCATTCTGGGGGATCCCAACACCCATGCCCGGTTCAAAGAAGGCGCGATCGAACAAGCCCGGCGTTTCGACCTGATGCGCATCCTTCCGCAGTATGAGAAGTTGTATCAGGATGTGGTGGCACCTGTGAACGCATGATGGAGATCGTGAGCGACCGTGTGAGCATCGACCGCAGTGCGGACCGCATCAGCGTGGTCATCAGTGCGCGCTTGACCAAACGCAAGGAGGCCCTGCTCATCGCCTGGTTCCTGTGCTGGTTGCTCATCGGTACGTATGTGCTGTATGCCCGCACCAATATGCCGTCCGGTGATCCACTCCGCCAATTCCTGCTTGTCTTCCTTGCTTTCTGGCTCTATTTCGTGGTGCGGGTGGGACGTGCCCTGCTCTGGCGCCTGAAGGGCTTTGAGCAATGGCGCCTCAAGGATGGGGTGCTCACGCTCAAGGACAGCATCCTCGGTTTCGGCAAGGCGAATACCTACTTCGTGGAGAATATTCAGCGGCTCGGTGCATTGAATCTCGATCCCACCTCATTCAAACACCAATTGAACGATTCCTTCTGGACGGTCGGTGGAGAACGCCTCGGCTTTGAGCACCTGGGGCGCAAGGTGGCCTTCGGGAAAGGTCTGACAGAGGCGGAGGCCAAGCGCGTCCTCTTCGTATTGCAGGAGGCACTTCGGACCGCACGCAAACGTGTGGCCGATCAGTAGGCCTCGATCCGGAATGCATTCCCGCGGATCCGCCGGGTGAGCTTCCCGTCGATCATCTCTTCAAGGATCATGCGTCGCGCAGCCGGGGAGGTCAGGGCCGTATCGATCCCGTGTACGGCTCCTGCCGGCACTTCAGCACGGAGCAGGGCATCCAGCAGTTCGTCGCGTTCGCGCACTGCGATGGCGGTGGATAGGACCTCGGCGAGCGCGATCCGGTTCCGCACCCGGTCGGCGTTGGTGCCGAAACGTGGGTCGGCAGGTGTTCCGGCCAGGTCCAGGACACCACAGAGCGCGGTGAATTGTGCGTCACTGCCCACCGCAAGGAGCATGCGTCCCCCATTGATACAAGTGAACACCTCCCCATACGGGGCGATGTTCGGGTGCAGGGTGCCCATGGGTCGCGCCACGGCACCGGTCATGAGGTGGTTGCTGGCCTGGTTCACAAGGCCGGTGAGGGCGGCTTCTTCGAGCGATACCTCCACGTAGGCCCCCTTGCCCGTGGATGCGCGCTGCAGCAGGGCGATCAGGATCCCTTCCTTCAGTTGGTGCGCCGCGAGCACGTCGATCATGGCGATGGGCAGTTTGGCCATGTGCTCAGGATCGGTGCCGGTCATCCCGATGTACCCCGTTTCCCCTTGTAGCACCACGTCGAATGCCGGTCGTTCGGGCTGGTCCGCGAAACCCTTGATGTGCGCGTGGATGAGCCGCGGGTTCAGATCGGAGATCCTTTCGCGTTGCAGGCCCAGCTTTTCCGCATCGGCCGCCAGATGGTTGGTGATCAGCACATCGGCGCCTTCGATCAGCGCATCGAACCGTATGCGCTCCTCGGGGTCCCTCAGGTCCATCATCAAGTGCTCCTTGCCCCAGTTCACACTGCTGAAGTAGGCGCTCACGGTTGAAGTGGGATCCTCCTCAGGGAGTTTCCATCGGCGGGTGACATCCCCACCGGTGCGGCGATTCTCGATCTTGATCACCTGGGCGCCCAGCTCGGCGAAGAACAGACCGACAGCGGGGCCGGCGAGCACGGCTGCGGTCTCGATGATGCGGAGGTCGTGCATGGTCGGTAGGCAAGGTACCGACTTGGCCGGTGGTGATGCGAAACGTGGTCGTTCGGCCGGTCCTTCAGGATCTTTCCCCGCCCATCCTCGCTCAAGCATCACTTGGCTCGGCTGGTCGTGAAAAAGCCCCGCCGCTTCGCGACAGGGCTTGATCACCAAGTGCCCAGGACTGGACTCGAACCAGCACACCGGTTAAGGCACTACCCCCTCAAAGTAGCGTGTCTACCAATTTCACCACCTGGGCTCAGGTACCGCAAACGCGGTAAGGGGCCGCAAATATAACAGGCAGTTTCACTCCTCCGGCGCCCTTTCTGCTTGTGCTCTCCGGAAGAGTTCGGTACGCACTGCCGCGAGCCTCCGCGCATGTTCAGGGTCGTGTGCGGTCTCATCCACCTCATCATTACCACGGAATTCATCCTCATGTGGCATGGGTGGGATCACCTTGTTGGATGGGTCGCCAGTTGGACCGGGCGGATCCGGTCCGTGATCGGGAGAGGGGTGCTTGGCCATGTGATCGAAGTTACCACGGCGCCAACCCCTTCTGTATCAAGCATCGACGAATGAGTTTTCCACCATACCGGCGTGCTGGTTGAAAACCTCGCCGCTCCGATCCGCGGAGGGGATCGATCGGGGGGGCGCATCGAACAGCGGCCTTTGAACGGGTGTCCTTGGTTAGTGCCAGCGGAAAAACGCTCCTGAACGAGAAGACCCCGGCTTTCGCCGAGGTCTTCCTTGTGATCCCGCTGGGGCTCGAACCCAGGACCCCGACATTAAAAGTGTCGTGCTCTACCAGCTGAGCTACAGGATCTTCCACACTCCCGGAACAGTGACCCGTTCGCTGAAGGGAGCGCAAAAGTAAGGATCCATACCAAACTGCAAAACACCGATCGACGAACCTATTTCTTCTCGATGATCGGATGCCGCTCGAATGGTCGCGACCGATCGAACAGGTAGCGGTACGTGGCCAGTGTGCGGTAGTTCTCGGCGCCCAGGTTCTCGCACACTTTGATCATGCGCGGATTGAAGTCCCCGATCCAGTTCAGGACCGTGTCCTGGTATAATTTCTTGTTCACGATATGTTCCTCGGCGAATACGATCAGCGCGCCTTCCAAGCCCTTGCCCTGGTACTCCTTCGCCACACCGAAGACAATGCCCGTCATGGTCTTCGCGGTGCTGTTGTACTTGTGCCAGAGGAATTTCAATTTACCCCACCAGTTCAGGTCGCCGTTCACGTGCTTGAAGATCTCGTTCAGTTCGGGCAGGCCGATGTACATGGCCACGGGACGGTCGTTGTGCCGGATGAAGATGATCAGGCGCGGGTCCATCACGGGTTTCATCGCCTTCACGATCTTGAGCGCGGCCGCAGCCTCCATGGGCTTGTGGTTGTCATGATCCACCCAGGCATCGTTGTACACCGTGCGGAAGTCATCGGCGATCCGTTCCATGCTCAGGCCCTGGGCATCGTACATCCGGAATGATGGATCGTTCGCCATCTGGTTGTATTTCCGGTGGAAGATGGGCTGTACGGGTGTGGTGGCGCTGCGGCGGTAGTAGTATTGGTTGAAGTAGATCCGGAATCCATACCGTTCCAGCAGATCCTGGTAATAAGGCGGATTGTAATTGGTGCCGTAGGTCGGTGGCGAGGTGAAGTTCTTGATCAACAGGCCCCAGAACATGTTGCGATCCCCCAGGTTGATCGGACCGTCCATGGCTTCCATGCCAGCCGCCCTCAACCAGTCGCGTGCCGTATCGAGCAGAAGGCCCGCAGCAGCATGGTCATTCACGCACTCGAAGAAACCCATGCCACCGGTGGGTTGTTTCTCGGTGTGGGCGGTCCTGGGGTTGATGAAGGCCGCGATCCTTCCGATCACCCGGCCTTGGTCCACCAGGATCCAGCGCATGGCCTTGCCCTCCTTCAACAGTTTGTTCTTCGTCGGATCGAAGACCTTGGCCACATCCTGCTTCAGATGCGGGATCCAGTTCGCATCGTCCTTGTAAATGCTCCATGGCAGGCGCATCCACTGCTCCTGGGTGCGGTGGTCCTGTACCGGTACGATCTCTTTGGCCATCATTGCGAAGGTGCGATCTTTCGGCCGTTCCACATGCACGTTCAACTCATCGGCTTCATGTGCGCGGGAAAATCCCGGATCGGCCGTGAGCTCGCAGGCCTCCTGGATCGGCCCTTCCGCGATCTGGACCGGGTGATCGAGCAACGTGTGGGTCCGATCAAACCCTTCTTCGAGCGGGAAGGGGAGGAGGCCTTCCGTGAGGTGGAGTCCATGGTGCTTCGCGAACTGCTGGACGAACCTGCGGCGGTGATCGCCATGGGCGGTGGTACGCCATTGGCGGGCCACAACCTTCGGCGGATGCGAAAGGCTGGTATGGTGGTCTGGCTCGATGTGCCCATGGAGGTGTTGATGCCGCGGATCGAGCGGGCGGGTGGCGACCGACCCTTGTTGGCCGGGTTGAAAGGAATGGCCCTGCGCGAACGAGTGGAGCACCTCTTGACCGAACGAACGCCGATCTACGCACAGGCCCATCACCGTGTGGATGCTGATGCCCCCCCCCAGGAGGTCGCCGACCGCATCCTGCGGTCGCTTCAGCTCAAGTAGACCGAATCGGTGCGGCCAAGGTGTACGCTGATGTGCTCCTGCACCGTAGTGCTCAAGGTAAGCCCCACGATGTCGGCACGGATCGGGTACGCTCGATGCCGCCGGTCCACAAGCACCACGGTGGTCAAGCGTTTCAACGGCACCTGCACCAGGAAGCTCGCTGCGTGCATCAACGTGCGCCCGCTCATCAACACATCATCCACCAGCACCACCACGCGATCACGCAGGGTGTCCACCTCCACTGAAAGCTTTGCGGGCCGCTCCAGGGGGTGGTCCTTGTCCAGCTTCAGCTCCACCAGATCCACCTTCAGATCAGTGGCTGCGGCCAGGCCGGTGCGCAACCGTTCGGCAAGCGCGGATCCACGGGGAGCCACGCCCACCAATACGATGCCCTCCTCGGCATGGTATTCCTCGTGCAACTGGTGGATGATCCGCGCGAGCTTGCGTTGAACGCGCTCGTGGTCGAGTACGATGGTCTGGCCGGACATGCGGTGAAATTTACGGCAGGCTATCCCAATACACGTGAAGGGCGCCGCCGCGATCGCACCTCGGTGAGCTGGCTTTCGTGCATCTGGCTACCCGTGTACTTGATGATGCGATCGAACAGGTCCAGCGTATCGGCCTCCAGGCGCTTGAACCGGATGCACGACCTCCCACGGTCATACACGAGCAGGTCCTTCTTGAACGCATGCAGCAGGTCGTGCGGAAGGATGTACAGCGCCATGAAGTTCTTCTGGTTCGCCAAGGCACACAGCGTACGGCCGTTCAGGTGATACGTGGGCATCTCCCTGTCCATGTCCTCCACGATCCCTGGCCATATCCCCAGGATCATCCGGCGCAGACGCAGCAAAGGTTCCTTCCGATCCGCATCGAGCTGATCGAAATACTCATCCGCTGTGCGTAACAATGACCTCATGCCAACGAGAGGCTGAAGTTGCAAGATCCTCCCGATCCATTCAAATCGGTCGGTACCGAACGTGCATGCCGTGGTGTTCCTCTTTTCTGAGCGGTGGTGACGATCCGGTCTCCCGATCATCCTGATCAGAATGAACCATGAGGTGCGAAAGTGCGAGGGTACGAGAGTCCCGTCTCTCACCACCTCGCACCCTTGAACCCGGGATTCACCGGATCTTTCTCGCCGACTCAGTGATCGGGGTGTCCCGTTCAGGCAGGCGAAGGCACCAACGCGGGGCCGCACTATCCGAGCGATGCCATTGGACGGGTCGCTTTCATCCACAGTTCTCGACCGGCCCTTGGCCCGATCGAGTTGTGGCAACGCTCGAACGTGACTCCGGGGAAGTACGGCCTGAAACGTGACACGTATTCCTCTATCGTGCCTCCGAACGGGGGGCCGATGGGGTTGGGGACCTGGTCGAACAATACGCCCGTGAGGATACCGCCGGGTACCAGCAGTTGGTGCATACGCTGTACGTACCGATCGCGCAAGGAAGGGTCCAGCGCACAAAAGAAGGTTTGTTCCAGGATCCGGTCGTATTGCCCTTCGTGCGTGAAGAAGTCGCCCACGAGAAGGTGTTCCTTCGGAAAATCGGGGACACGTGACAGCAGGTCCTCGAAGGGTGTGCCGGTGAGGTCGATCACGAACACGTGGCGGAAGCCAAGACGGTGCGCATGCTCCGCTTCCCACGCCCGGCCCGCACCCGGTATCAGGATGCGCAGGTCCGGATCAATGAGCCCATCGAGGTAGGTGGCGAGTGGGGGGGATGGGGCACCGATATCCCACGGATGATCACTCGCCAAGTAGCGATCATTCCAATAGCGCGTGCCCAGGTCCTTCCCGGCCATGGTCAATCCACCAGTTCGAACCGGAAGGTGAGCGACCGTTCGCGTTGGCCGAGGAATTCGGGGTTCACACCGAACTCACCCTTCATCATCTCCTGCTTCGCCATTTCCATGATGCTATCCAACCAAGGGAGGCCGGTCCCGCTGCCAGGTGCATGGGCTGTCAACAGTTTGCCCAGTTTCCTTCCTCCCAGGGTGGCCAACGTGCGTGCCTGTTCCTCGGCACGTTTGAACAATCGCTGCATCAGCTCCACCTCGGTCCCGGCGGTCGGTTCGTATTCCCAGCGGCTCACGTGGCCATCGCCCTTGCTCTCCGCACGGAGGAATGACACCAGTCGTTTCAGCTCTTCCATATTCGCCAGTTCGATCCCCACTCCGGCGGTCGTTCCGTTCTGGTCATCATAGGAGCTGATCGTATAGTCGTCGAAGGCGGTCACCGCATCGGTGAGCTTGAACCCGGCTTTCACCAAGGCTTTCTTCAACTTCTCGGCTTTTTCCCGCGATTCCTCCTCGATCCGCTTCTGCACCTTCTCCCAGTCCTCGTTCTCCTCATACACCGCATCGCTGTGCATCTCCGCAGCTTCCGGGGTGAAGGAGTAGGTGATCCGCTTCACCTTCATGGACAGGGTGTCCGTTACGGTGAGTTCGATGTGGTCCTCGGTGATCGTTTGGGCGCAGAGCGCCGTGCCAGTGAGTGCGAGGATCAGGAAGGCGAGAGGGCGCAGCTTCGTTACCATGGGTGAGGCAAAGTTCGGCAACCTTCCAACAAGGTCAAGGATCCGCTGAAGAATAGCGGACCTCGGCCTCGATGTTCATGGATCCTGGCGTTTCATCTCCGACCAGTTCTGGTCCTGGAACACCGACGACGGGTCGAATCCGGGTTTGTTGCTGAGGATGTAGGTGCCATCGCCGCGGCTCCAGGCCTGGTCGTATCCACTGCTCAACTCCACCGCCCCGTTGCTGCCCTGCCAGGTCTCCACCTCGCGTATGGTCTGTACGAAACGGGTGTGCTGGCGATCGGTCGCGGCTTGCTGCTGCTCCCAGTTCCGCATGTTGTTGTCCATGGTGGCCATACGCTCGTTGTGCCGGGCGGTGTTGGCCGCGCCTTGGGCTGCTATGTCGCCCATGCGCTGTTTGTGGGCCGCTGTCATGGCCCGTGTGTTCGCATCGATGGCCGCCATGCGCTCATGATGTACCCTGTCCTGCTGACGACCCAGGTCCACGAAATAGCCGTCCACGGCTTTCTTCCATTCGGGATTGGTACGCATGCTGCTCTTCAGGTTGGCCAGGAACTGTTCGGCCTCGGCCTTGCGCGCTGCCGGGAAACGCACCCACGACCGTTCGCTGGCCGTGCTCATCCCGAGCACTTGCATCTCGCCGGTATAGGCGTTCATCATGGTCGTGTTCAAGTTCTGTACGCTCACCAACACGATCCCCTCGGTGCCATCGCTCCATTTCAACCTCGCGGTGATGGCACTTGGCCGCAGTTCCGCCTCACCCCCGTATTGCCGGGCGTTCGCACGGTACTTCTCGCTCTGCTGTGCGATCACCTGCTCCGCTTCGTGGTTCTGCTTCACCTCGGTCACGGTGGCCCCGTTCAATTCGTTGGGAAGCAAGGTCTCCTGAAGGTATTGTTCAGCGCTCTTCTCCGGCCCGACGCCACAACCGCCCTGGGCCGCCTGCATCTGCATGTTCTGCATCATCATCGGGTCCGAGGCCCAACCCCAGCTATGCGGTTGCAGGCTGTTGAATACGATAGCCCCATCAGGCGAGCTGATCCGCACTTTGGAGCCGACCATCTCCCCACGGCATTCCTGCAGGCTTTTCCAGATCACGCCACCTTCGTGCTTCCAGCCCTTGGGGATCAATACACTGAATGCTTCGGCTGGTTGTTGAAAGCCCATCTCGTCCATGAACCGCACACGCTCCAGCACCGTGTAGTCGCTGCCTTCCTTCCAGGTGGTTGAAGGCTCCTGCCCGGACTCACCCTGGGCGCTTGCCGTGTTGTCGGTGCCTTGACCGCATGCCGAGAGCAGGAGAAGGCAAAGGGTACTTGTGGTGATCGTGGGAAGCATGGGCTGAGGTGCTTTTAGCCCTACATCGGGCAAGGTGACGGATGTGAACGGATCCGGGGCCTTGGATGGTCGCCGAACAAGGCACTCAAGGGAACCGATCCGGTATCGTGTGAGGGGAGGTCGCTCCTACTGGGCGGAGGCCTCTCCATTCCGCTTCACCAGCCGCACCACGTTCTCCACGTGGTAGGTGTGCGGGAACATATCCACTGGTTGAACGAAGTCAATGGCGTATCGATCGTTGAGGATCTTCAGGTCGCGGGCCTGTGTGGCGGGGTTGCAGCTTACGTACACGATGCGGGCCGGGGCCAGTTCCAGGAGGTGGCGCACCACGGGCTCGTCCATGCCCGCTCGCGGCGGATCGGTGACCACCACATCGGGCCTGCCATTGCGGGCCACGAATTCGGCGTCCATCACCTTCTTCATATCGCCACTGGTGAAACTCACGTTCGTGATCCCGTTCAGATCAGCGTTCACCCGCGCATCGGCCACGCTCTCGGGCACCAATTCCACACCGGCCACGTGTTTCGCCTGGGCAGCGAGGTACAGGGTGATGCTGCCTGCGCCACAGTACAGGTCGTACACGTTCTCCTTGCCGGTGAGGCCCGCCAGATCACGTGTGAGGCGGTACATGGCAATGGTCTGCTGGGGGTTGGTCTGGAAGAAGGTCTTGGGTCCGATGCGGAACTTCAAGGGTCTGCCTCCGGGTCCGTCCGGCAGTTCCTCGATAAGGTGGTCGCGGCCATGGAACACGTGGATGTCCAGGTCGTAAATGGTGTCGTTCTTCTTCGGGTTCACCGTCCACAGCAG
>JADLAI010000178.1 GCA_020848295.1 Flavobacteriales bacterium | reverse complement strand
TGGAGCCAGCACTATGTGCGGCCGCTGTTCCATCAGCGCTGGAATATGTTCGCCCCGGACCCGTCGATCTGCGACCATGGGTTGGAGGTCGGCATGCCGGATGGAACGTGGCGGGCGTTGATCCCAGCGGATCGGCCCTACCTGGTGCGGCGCATGGCCCGGCCGCTGGCCCAGCGCGTTCATGACGATCTGTTGGCCGGTGGTCGCTTGGAGCCGTTCCTGCAACAAGCCATCCATGGCCTGGCACGTGACCTGGGCCGGGGAACGGAACCATTGCGCTTCCGGTTGATGGAACGCTGTGTGATGGATCCGAAGCACCCCGGCCACCGCACCGTGGACGTGTTACCTGTTCCACCTACCGCCCGATGATCCTGCCCTGGCGATCGATCCATCGGCTCCAGCGAGGGGTTCACCTCTGGCTCTTCGGTTACCTGCTCAGCAGCCTGCCGGCCGCGGAGTGGATCTGGCTTCATCCGGCGGTGCCACCGCTCCCGGCGCCACCGGGTCCAGCATCGTTGCTCACCCACGCACTCAGCACCTGGGCCCCACCGGGTTCGGCCATCATCGCGGTATTTGCGCTGATGGTGCTGGCTTTGCGCTCGGTGGTGCTGCCCTCGCGCTGGTACATCACCCTGGTGGAGTGGATCCTGTTCAGTAACCTGGTGAATTTCGCCTGGCTCGCCTCATCGGGCGGCAACCAACTCATTGTGAATGTGCTGTTCTGGATGATCCTCCTTCCGGGAAGGGAGGAGGATGCCAGGACGGCAACATGGCCCAAGGCGGTATGGCAAGGCGCTTCATTCTGGATCATCCGGCTGCAATTGCTCGTGGCCTATGCGGTCACTGCCCTGGATAAACTGACCGGCACCCATTGGCTGGCGGGCGATGCGGTCGGGATCGTGGCGACCGATATGAACTATGGTCCGGCCTGGCTCGCCTCCATCCCGTTGTTGGCCGCAATGGTGAACTATGCGGTCCTTCTTTTTCAACTCACCTTTCCGGTGGCGGTGTGGTGGGCACCTACGAGGCGTTGGTGGTTCCTGGTGGGGGTCTTGTTCCACCTGGTCACGGGCATCACCTTCGGCATCCTGGACATGGGTCTGGCCTTCCTGGTGGTGTACCCGATCTGGTCGCGGCAAGGGGAACGGATCGGCACAGCACCTGAGGTGGTGCGGGCTTGAAGGAAAGCCTGTTACTTCGCGTCCATGCGTAATGCGGATCAGTGGAAGCCCAGCAAATTCGTGGTTCGGAATGGGCGGTTGGAAGGATCGCGTGATCCCAAGGCAGTGGGCATTGCCTCACGGGTGATGGTGGACCTGATCGGTCGCTTCTACCAACGCGCGCTGCCGCGTTACGTGCGTGGGCGGCTCATCGACCTCGGATGCGGGAAGGTGCCGCTCTATGCCACGTACAAGCCGCATGCCTCCAGCATCACCTGCGTGGATTGGGGCAACAGCATGCACCCCAATCCGCATCTGGACCAGGAGCAGGATCTCAACGCACCCATCGCATACGCCGATGCGGCCTTCGACACGATCATCCTCTCTGATGTACTTGAACACATCCGTAGGCCCGAAGAGCTCGTGCGCGAGATGTACCGGATCCTGGCTCCGGGCGGGTATGTGGTGATGAACGTGCCGTTCTACTATGGCCTGCACGAACAGCCATTCGATTACTACCGCTACACACAATTTGCGCTGCGGGCCATGACGCAAGACGCAGGATTCAGTGTGGTGGAGTTGGAGGCCATCGGCGGTGTGCCGGAGATCATGGCCGATCTGTTCTCCAAGACGGTGCGTGGTGTGCCCGTGATCGGGCGTCCGTTATCAAAAGCGGCGCAGGGGTTCACCACCTGGTTCGTTCGGGGCGGCCTCGGAGCCAAGCTCTCGCGAATGACGGCCAACGACTATCCGTTCGGTTACGCTTTGGTGCTCCATAAGCGTTGAACACGTCGGCCGTTCCGGTGTTCAGTGCGCGAACAGGGGCCGCTGCCGCATCATACCATCCACCTGGTACCGGATCCGGTCCAGTTCGGCGGGGTTCTGGCGGTGGGTGATGGCCGCATCGATCAACTGAACCACCTGGGCACATTCGGTTTCCTTCAGGCCACGGGTGGTGATGGCCGGTGTGCCCAAACGGATCCCGCTTGTCACGAAGGGGCTCTGGGTATCGAAGGGCACCATGTTCTTGTTCACCGTGATGTCCACCGCGCCAAGGGCGGCTTCCGCTTCTTTGCCGTTCACGCCCTTGTTCCGCAGGTCGATCAACATGCTGTGGTTGTCGGTGCCATCACTGATCACTTTGTAGCCCAGGGCCACCAGTCCTTTCGCGACCACTTGGGCATTGGCGATCACCTGCTGGCCGTAAGCGGCGAAAGCGGGAGAGAGCGCCTCGCCGAACGCAACGGCCTTGGCGGCGATCACATGTTCCAGGGGTCCGCCCTGTGTGCCGGGGAATACCGCGCCATCGAGCACGGAGCTCATCATCCGCGGTTCGCCTTTCGGAGTCCTCAGGCCGAAGGGATTGGCGAAGTCGGTGCCCATCATGATCAAGCCACCGCGCGGGCCGCGCAGGGTCTTGTGCGTGGTGGTGGTCACCACGTGGCAGTGGGGCAAGGGGTCGTTCAACAGGCGTGCCGCGATCAAGCCGGCCGGGTGGCTGATGTCCGCCAACAGCAAAGCGCCCACCTCATCGGCGATGGCCCGGAAGCCGGCGAAATCCCAGTCCCGGCTGTAAGCGCTTGCGCCGCAGATGATCAGTTTGGGTCTTTCGGCGATGGCCTTGGCGCGTACATCCTCCATGTGGACCCGCCCGGTCTCCTGGCGCACACCGTAGAAGGTGGGGCGGTAGAGCTTACCGCTGAAGTTCACCGGGCTACCGTGGGTCAGGTGGCCACCATGGCTCAGGTCGAAGCCCAGGATCGTATCACCGGGTTTCAGGCAGGCGAGCATCACGGCGGCATTGGCCTGGGCACCGCTGTGGGGTTGCACGTTGGCCCAAACGGCCCCGAAGAGCCGCTTCACGCGGTCGATGGCCAGGTCCTCCACCTGATCCACGATCTCGCAGCCACCGTAATAACGTTTGCCGGGGAGGCCTTCGGCGTACTTGTTCGTGAGCACGGAGCCCATGGCCTCCAGGACCTGTTCGCTCACGAAGTTCTCGCTGGCGATGAGTTCAAGTCCTTTGGTCTGGCGCCATTTCTCCTGGGCGATCAGGTCGAAGATCGTGTTGTCGCGTTCCATAGGTAGGTGGCAAAGGTAACCGGGGCTATGCTCCGACCACAGGGGAGGGGCGAAGCATGGAGGCGACCCAGAGGAACAGGAGGATACCCGGGTATTGAAGCAGGTGGAGCAACTTCACCGAGACCAGGTCGAAGGCAGGGTGGAGGCCACCGGCAAGGTGCAGGGCGAGGGCCAGGAGACCTACGGCCAGGGTGAGGATCAGGATCGGGATCCGGTAGCGATGATCGCCGAAAAGGAAACGGGCCATCCATAGGGTAAGCACGAGCATGGCCAGGATGAACGTGATCGCCCCCACCCATTTCAGGGCCATGAGGTCGCGCAGGCCAAGGCCATCCACGGCAGCTTGGAAGGCGCTGTGGGCGAAGGAGACCGCCCGGTGATTCGCCAGGTGATCGATCGCATAGTTCAGGTTGAGGAAGAAGAACTCGCGGGCGGCGCCGAGCAGGATCGCCAGAACGAGCACCAGGCCGATACCGACCGACCGCTTCATGCCGAAGGGGATGGGCTGGTCCTTGCGAACCGTTTCACCCACAGGTACCACAGGAAGAAGACCCAGCCATAGACCACGACATAGAAGGTATAATCGTGGTTGAAGTTGAAATAGTCGTAGTTGATCGAGGCCAATACGCACAGGGCGGCCACCCGTATGGCGTTGATGAGGTGGATGGAGAGCAGGCCGATCGCTCCGAACCAGAACTTGTGCTTGACGGGGCCCGGATAGGCCACCAGGAAGATGAGAAAGACCGCGAAGAGGCTTACGCCGTTGCAGGGGTCACCGATCCAAAGGTGGCTGCCACCCTGTATGCCCAAGTAACGGTTGGTGTCGAAGTCGGGGTCGGGCAGCAGTTCATACCCGGCCAGGCGCAACAATACGGCGGCCAGCCAGACCAGGGCGTCGATCACGGCGCGGTCCACCATGCCGTTCGGATGGATCACGAATTCATAGGCGAGATACCAGAGGGTATAAAGCAGAACCCCGGACAGGAGGAACCGGAACACCGGGTCGGCCATCACCACCCGTGTGGTGAACGGCCTGGACATCAATGGCTACGCTTGTGGCTACGCCGAATATCGAGCGCCTTCTTGCCTCCCAGCAGGGTGCCGGCGGCGATGAGCAGGCTCACACCACCATCGATCGGGATACAGGGCGGGGGCCAGCAAGGGGGTTCACCCCCGATGCCTTGTGCCAGAACGACCCCTGCGAACGGCAGGATCATCGCGGTGGCCACCAGGACGAGTCGGAGCTTATTCATCATGCACGTGATCGAAAGCGGTCAAAGATAGACAAACCTATCATTCCCGTTCCAAGTTGTCCAGGGGCCTGCGTACCAGGAGTTACGAACAGCGCGTTCGCCCTGGCGGCTATATTTGCGGCCCTTCCGTCGGGCTGGGGACCTCGATCCCTGGTAACGTACCCCGGCGGGCTGGCCAACGCGCACATGGCAACGACCAAGCCCCAACAACGCGGGAGCATCATCGATGCCAAGGACCTCCGGTATTTCATCCGGATCGCGTCCAAGAACTGGTATTTCGTGGTGGTGGCACTGCTCCTCTCGGCGGTGCTTTCGTACCTGTACAGCTACAAACTCCCGGATATTCACGGTGCCACCACCCAGATCCTGCTGAAGGATAACGAGGTGTACGACTACCAGAGCCAGATGTACAAGAGCCTGGGCTATGTGCAATCGTACAGCGATATCGTCAACCAGAAGCGGGTGATCACCTCGTACGACCTGATCGACGCCACCCTGGACAAGCTGGATTTCGACATCTCGTACTTCATCGTCGGGCGGTTCAAGACCACCCAGGTGTATGGGGGGTTACCGTTCAAGGTCAATTTCGATGTCCTTGATCCCAAGTTGTACGATCGCCCGATGGATTTCCAGGTGCTGGACAGTACGAAGTATGAACTGAGCTTCGACCGCAACGGCAAGCTCGAGAAGTTCGTCTTCCAGTTCGACCAGGAGGTGAAGGATCCCGGCAATCAGTTCGTGCTCAAGGTCGAACGGTCGCCCTTTTTCGGTGGTGCGGGTCTGGAGCGTGCGGCTGGTACGGACTACCAGTTCATGAAGCACGAGCGTAGCAAGCTCGTGAAGCGGTACAAGGGCCGGATCACGGTGGAGAACCAGGAATTCACCACCATCCTGGATGTGAACGTGGAGGATGAGGTGGGGGTGCGGGCCAAAATGTTCCTGGACACCCTTTCCCGGGAGTACATCCGGTATACGCTTCAGAGCGAGTTCGACATCAACGAGAACACCCTGCAGTACATCGATAAACAGTTGGGCGAGGTCACCGTGATCCTGGACCGGCACGAGGACGAACTGCAAGGCTATAAGGAAAGCAAGGACATCCTGAACCTGACCCGGGAGGAGGGTCTGTACTTCTCCGAATTGGTGAGCTACGATCACCAGCGTCGTTCCAAAGAGCTGGAGGTGCAGTCCTTGGATGCGTTGGAGGAATACGTGCGCAGCAACAGCAACGACGAGAAGTTGTTGCCCCCGGCCGTGTTCATCATGGATGATGCCTTTCTGAGGACGACCCTGAGCGAGTTGTACTCCATGCAGATGGAACGCAACGAGAACCTTTTCACCGGGACCCAGGAGAACGTGGTGATCCAACGGCTCGATTCGGCGATCCAGTTGAACAAGGCCAACCTGCTCACCTACATCAAGAACGCACGCAACGCGATCAAGGGTACGATCGGCGACATCAGCAAGCAGGCCAGCGACTACGAGGCTCTGATCCGGAAGTTGCCGAAGAGCCAACGGGACATCCTCAATATCGAGCGGCGCCTCCAGGTGAACGAGAAGATGTACCTCTTCCTGCTGGAGAAACGAGCCAGCACGGTGATCGCACGTGCGGGGATCGTGCCGAAGACCAAGGTGATCGAAAGCGCCCGGAGCCTGGGCGTGGTGCGACCGGACAAGATGAAGATCTTCTACACCTTCATGCTGGGCGGCGGTGTCCTGGCCATGCTGGTGGTATTCATCCGTGTGATGTTCTACGACCGGATCGAGAATGCCGACCAGTTGAAGGAGATGAGCAGTCTGCCCGTCTTCGGGGAGATCATCACCAGCGAGAAGGCCGAGGAGAACTATGTGGTGGTGGACAGCGACCCCAAAGCGGCGATCACCGAATCGTTCCGGACGGTACGCACCAACCTGGAGTACATACCCGGGGTGGAGGGCCGTGGCAAAGTGGTGCTGGTGACCAGTTACCGGCCCAACGAAGGCAAGACCTTCTGCTCGGTGAACCTGAGCGCGATCCTGGCCAAGGCTGGCAAGAAGGTGCTGCTGCTCGAACTCGACCTGCACAAACCGAAGGTGGGCACCGGACTTGGGATGACCAGTTCCAAGGGCCTGAGCAATGTGCTGGTCGGGAAAATGGCCTGGCGCGATGCGGTGACACCCACCCAGTTCGAGCATTTCTCCGTGATCCTCGCGGGACCCACACCGCCGAACGCCTCGGAGCTCATCCTGAGCAAACACTTGGAGGGGCTATTCCAGGAGTCCGCGCTGGAGTATGATTATATCCTGATCGATACGCCACCGGTGGGCCTCATTACCGATGCCCTGGTGATGATGCGCCACGTGGACGCCACCCTCTTCGTGGTGAACACCCGTTTCGCGAGCAAGGACCACGTGAACAGCGCCTTGGAGGTGTTGGGGACCGATCCGGCGAAGAACACCGGATTCATCCTCAACGGTGTGCGGATCAAGAAGAGCAAGTACTATTACAATACCAACTACGGATACGGCTACCGGTATGCGTACGGCTATGGTACCGGTTATGGCTATGGGTACGGTTATGGCCGGCGCTCGCGCAAGAAGAAGGGGGAGGAGAAGGAGGCGAAGAAGAGCCTCCGGCATTGATGCGGTTTTCAATTGGGGTGGTAGCCCCGACATGCTCAGGACAAGGATGGTCAGCGCCAGGCTCAGATCGATCGCACGCTCGGTTCTTCCACCGTTCATCGTGCAGTGGTTACGGCCCCGTACGGTAGGGTCGGTCGCGGTTCAGGTTATGCCCCCACGCATGGTGGACGTGGAAGGTGGCCCTTTGCGTGGTGCCCGGCTGTTGCTCGATGTGACGCGACAGGCTTTTCGGGAGATGCGGGATGGTACGTATGATGCATTCGTATGGTCCACCCTCCCTCCGCTGAACGAGAACGGTGCGGTGGTGGATATCGGTGCCCATATCGGATACACCACCTTGGCATTCGCTGCCTTATACCCGGATCGTCAGGTCTTCGCCTTTGAACCGAACCCCGTCAACCTGGAACGTTTTCGGTCGAACATCGGGTTGAATCCTGTCCTGGGTCAGCGGATCGCCGTGCATCAGGCGGCCTTGGGCAATGACAACGGTGAGGTGGTGTTTCATTCGTCGGGGAATGTGGATGATGAGACCAGCTCCGGTGGGCATGTGGATGGTATCACACCACCGTTGGATGCCGGGATCTACGCCAAAGCGGGTTTCCGGGCCTTCACAGTGCCCATGCGGCGGCTCGATGAGCTGGTGCAGGAGGGTGGATGGGGCCGTATCGCACTCATGAAGATCGACGTGGAGGGCGCCGAGCACCTGGTGCTCGAAGGGGCATCGAACACCCTGCGCACCGATCGCCCCGTGCTCAGTATCGAAGTGCATTCCATCTCCTGCATGCTCGCCCTGGTCAACATCCTCCGGCCGTTGGATTATGAGGTCCGCATGGTGCATGAACACCGGCCGAGTCGGGCGCATATCGTGGCCGCTCCGAGGACGCACACCCAGCATTAGCGGGATACGGCCGGAAGACACCGGCTATATTTGCCCACTTCGTGATGAGCTCGTTGAGGTGCGCCCTCGTATGCTATGAGGGCGTGTCGCGCTGCACGATGCGCAAGTGGATCGTATAATAGGCTCCCCCAACCCGGCCAGGACCGTGAGCGACGTGGCCATCTATACACCGGACTCCGCGATGGGGAGCCCGGCGAAGATGGTGCGCGGGCTGCTCCGCGATGTTTCCCGGTCCTGGCACCTCGCTTGGCGCTTGGCCAAGCGCGATATCAGTGCACAATACCGCCAGAGCTTCCTGGGCTACCTCTGGGCATTCATCATGCCCATCGCCAATACGGTCGTGTGGATCATGCTCAACCGTAGCGGTGTGGTGCGCATCGCGGATACAGCCATTCCTTACCCGGTGTATGTGTTCACGGGCACCATGGTGTGGCAGATGCTGGTGGAAGCGGTGCAGAGCCCATTGCAGCAGGTGGCCATGTCGCGCTCCTTTCTCACCAAGTTGAACTTTCCCCGCGAGGCACTGATCGTGTCCGGTTTGTTGAAACAGGTCTTCAGTCTGATCGTCAAGTTCGTGATCCTCGTGCCTGCGGTCATCCTGTTGGGTGTAAGCCCTGACTGGCATCTGGTCCTTGCTCCGTTCGCCTTGTTGGTAACGGTGCTGGCCGGTTCTTCGGTGGGCTTGCTGATCTCGCCGATCGGCATGTTGTACAACGATGTGGGCCGGGTGATCCCCCTGCTGGCCCAATTCTTCATGTACATCACACCGGTCGTCTTCGCGGTACCGGGATCCGGGTTCATGGCCCAGGTTTTCCGGTGGAACCCTGCCACCCCGTTGGTGCTTACGTCACGAGCTTGGCTCACCGGAGCCGATACACCGGCCTTCGTGCCCTTCCTGGTTGTCGCCACCGTGGCGATCCTGCTCCTATTCATCGGGGGCTTGCTTTACCGTTTGGCGCTACCGATCCTCATCGAACGACTTAGCTCATGAGTGGCGAAGCGCCCTTGATCCAAGTTGCGGGACTCTCCAAGAAGTTCTGTACCGATCTACGCACTTCGTTGAAATACGGGGTTCAGGATCTGGCCGCCGAAATGGTGGGACGCGAGCGTTCCCATCAACTTCGCCCCAAGGAGTTCTGGGCGTTGAACGATGTGAGCTTCGAGCTGCACCGTGGCGAATGCTTGGGCCTTCTGGGGCGGAACGGTGCAGGTAAGACCACTTTGTTGAAGATGCTCAACGGCTTGATGAAGCCGGACAAAGGGCGTATCGAGCTCAGGGGTCGGGTTGGAGCGCTCATCGCGTTGGGGGCGGGCTTCAATCCCGTGCTCACCGGGCGTGAGAACATCTTCGTGAACGCAGCGGTGCTCGGCATCCCCAGCAGCGTGGTTCGGCAACGGCTCGATGAGATCATCGCTTTCGCCGAACTGGAGGATTTCATCGACATGCCCGTACAGAACTACAGTTCGGGCATGAACGTTCGGCTGGGGTTCTCCGTGGCGGCCGTGCTCCTGGAGCCCGACATCCTCTTCCTCGATGAAGTGCTCGCCGTTGGCGACATCGGCTTCGCCATGAAGTGCCTCAACCGGGTGCGGGAAATGATGGCCCATTCCGCCGTGATCTTCGTATCGCACAGCATGCCCATGGTGTCCTCCTTTTGTACGCGGGCGCTGGTGATGCAACGCGGACGGGTCATGCTTGATACCGAAGACATGGGCCTGGCCATGGACCTCTACATGCGCGATTTCCCCGTGGAGCACCGCGTTACCGGATCCGGTGGCGCCGAGGTGCTCGACCTGCGTTTGCTGGCGAAGGGTGAACCCGTGGCGGAAGCGGATGCGGTGGTGGACCAGGGCAGCGAGGGTGCGGTGGAGCTCACGGTAAGGATCGAGCAAGGAGAACGGGCCATGGTCTCCGTGTTCATTGACGACATCGCCATGAGCCAGGTGCTGGCCGTTGTGGTGAAGGATGGTCGCGGGGAACCGATCGAATTCGGAGGAGGTACACACCGCTTGCACGTTCCGCTGGGGAAGCTGGAGATGAACATGGGCAGCTACTCCATTCTGGTGGGCGTGCGGTCGCTCAATTCCCAACTCTCCTTGTGCCGCGCCCAAGGATTGAGCCCCTTCCGCGTCCGCTCCCACAACGTCACCTGGTCCAAGATCGTGCGCGAGCAGGTTTCGACCGTTCTGCCTGCCTGAATCACCATCGATCATGGATCCCATCTACGTGACCAAGACCTTTCTGCCACCACGCGCCGAATTTGATGCGTGGTTGGATCGGGTCTATGGGAGCCATGTGCTCACCAACAACGGTCCCGTGCATAAGGAGTTGGAGGAGACACTTCGCACGCGTTTCAATGTGGCCCACCTGCGCCTGATGACCAATGGGACCTTGGCCATCCAGCTCGCCTTGCGCATGCTGGGGGTGAAGGGCAAGGTCATCACCACCCCGTTCAGCTACGTGGCCACCACCAGCGCCATCCTGTGGGAAGGCTGCGAGCCGGTGTTCGTGGACATCGATCCCCGGACCTGTTGCATCGATCCCGACCTGATCGAAGCGGCGATCACACCGGATACAACGGCCATCCTGGCCACGCACGTCTACGGGATCCCCTGCGACGTGGAGGCCATTGATCGCATTGCGAAGAAGCACGGCCTGAAGGTGATCTACGATGCGGCCCACGCCTTTGATGTCACCTACAAGGGCAAGAGCATCCTGGCTTTTGGGGATGCGAGCACGCTCAGCTTCCACGCCACCAAACTGTTCCACACGGTGGAAGGCGGTGCCGTGGTGCACCACACCGACGAGGACGACAAGGCACTTCGGTTCCTGCGCAGCTTCGGCCACATCGGCGATGAACATTACACCTTGGGGATGAACGCCAAGATGAGCGAGGTGCATGCGGCGATGGGTATGGCCGTCCTACCGCACATGGATGCACTTTTGAAGGAACGCGAGACCTTGTCTTTGCGCTACGTCGAGGGATTGCCTTCGATATGTACACGACCATCAGTGCCATCGGGAACCGGGTACAACCATGCCTACTACCCGATCATACTTCCAAGTGCGGACCTTCGTTCTGCATTGGTTGAAGGACTCGTGGCGCAGTCCATCGTCCCACGGCGGTATTTCTACCCTTCATTGAACAAGTTGCCCTATGTTCATGCAGTGCCATGCGCTCACTCGGAAGATATGGCCGAGCGTGTGGTATGCCTGCCATTGTACAACGGATTGCCCCGCGAGCACCAGGATCGCGTGATCGCTGCGGTCCGTGGGATAGTTGATCGAGCATGACCGAACTCAACCGACTGACGCTGGAGCAGGCCTTGTCCGCCTTGGACCGGTTGGGCGTTGACCATGAATACATAGGCCCTCCGCAGGAGATCCATCGTGTATGCAGTCTTCTGAACCGCGAACCGAATGGCTTGTACTACTACAGCGGCAAAGACACCGCAGTTATCGGCACGCTCATGGACTCGGTGGTCATTTGCGACCGCTCGATGGCGGCGCCTACGGGTTCATGCTCCTGCATCGCGGTCACAGAGGATCCGCAGGTCGTGTTCTATCGGTTGTGTGGGGCCTTGTTCGACACGCGGCCTGCTCCGGGGGTCCATCCCACGGCCATCATCCATCCAGATGCAGACATCGGCAATGGAGTTCACATCGGACCCTACTCGGTCATCGGGCGATCCACCATTGGTTCGGGCAGTATCATCCACGCTCATGTGGTGGTCATGGACGGATGCACGATCGGTCAGCGGGTGATCATTGAACCGAATTGTTGCATCGGCGCAACAGGGGCTGTTTGGATCTGGGGAAACGAGAAGGAACGACTCACCCTTCCGCAGCTGGGCGGGGTCTTCATCGGCGATGATGTGTTTTTAAGTGCCGATGTCTCGGTCGTTCGCGGTCTCCTCAACGAGGATACGACCATAGGCCGGGGAAGTGTGATCGCACCGGGCTCCAAGATCGGCCACAGTGTGGTTATTGAGGAGGATGTTCACCTGGCCAACAATGTCAGCATTGCTGGTAGCGCACGCATTGGCGCCCGATGTTTCCTCGGCTCCGGATGTTCAATTCGTTCACACGCCAAGCTCGCTCCGGATACCATCGTTGGCCTCGGTGCCGCCGTGGTGCGCGACGTGACACGTTCTGGTGTTACGGTTGCCGGGGTCCCAGCCGTTGAATTGGAGGATAAGGCCCAGCGAAAAGGAGTCCCTCGGTCAAGAGGCTGAGTTCCCGAACGGATGCAGAGTCCAGGTTCGATCTACAGGTCCCGGATCCACTTTGCCGGCACCCCGATGTAGACCCCGGCGACATCAATGGATCTGGTCACCATCGCCTTGGAACCGATCACCGTTTTTGCGGCTAGGGTGATGCCCGCTCCGATCGTGGAGTTCGTGCCGATGAAGCATCCCGTGAGGATCTTGGCCCCACCGACCTCCTTGCCATTGTGGTCAAGGTTATTGGTCATCACCTGCGGGCAGATGTAGGAGTCATCACCGATGTCACAGCCTCGGGCGATGATGGCATCGTAGCGCAAGGTCACTCGGTTGCCGATCCTGTTCAGCCCACTGGACTTCACGCCGCTATCGATGTAGCAATCGTCACCAACAACGGTCTTTTTCCGGAGTTCCACGTGGCTGCGGATCTTGGTACGGCTTCCGATCACACAATCTTCTCCGATGATGCAGAAATGGTCGATGATCACCCCGTCCTGGATCACCGTGTTGTCCTCCACCACGCACATGTTGCCGAACTTCACGTTGGCTCCGATCCGTACGTTCTGGCCGATGACGCATTGATGCCCGAAGGTGGAACCTGCGCCCACGGTAGAGGAAGGTGGAATGATCATGGTCGTTTGCATGGTTGAGCGACCAAAACTACGATGGGTTGTCGGATCCGTGATAAGGCACGTGGGGTACCCTTCACCAGGCGTCGAAAGGGCAGGGAGTCCATCGCGGATCGATCGGCGGACATGAAGCGTGTGAAGTCATGAACAGGCCCGCTGCCGGACCTTGGATCCGGGCAGACCGGTCCTCCTACGTGCACCTGGCCCAGGCCCGCAGGCTTTTCACGACCTTTGCCGCAAGCGTGCCGTGGTCGGCCTTCGCTCGTGCATGAGCCATGGATCCTGTTGAAACCATACAAGGCAGTGCCGGCCGGCACATCC
>JADLAI010000177.1 GCA_020848295.1 Flavobacteriales bacterium | reverse complement strand
TGGTGGTCCGGCCGCAGCCCACGTAGCCGAGGCCGTTCAGTCCGAAGGCGGAGAAGCCTGTGCGTGTACCGCCGGGGAAGGAGGCACGCGTGATCCACGTGTCTGCGAC
This sequence comes from Flavobacteriales bacterium, assembly GCA_020848295.1. GTDB lineage: Bacteria > Bacteroidota > Bacteroidia > Flavobacteriales_F > PHOS-HE28 > PHOS-HE28. The sequence continues at coordinate 25,019 of JADLAI010000177.1, read as the reverse complement.
CGGGTCGTACTCCCAAAGCGAGGCGCTGTTGTCGCGCATCAGGTAGCCCTTGCCGCCAATGGTGAAGGCGCGAGCCGTGGTGAACGTGGTCGGGAGGTTGGCTTTCTGGTTCCACGTGTGGGTGACCTGGTCGTAGGCCCACAGGTCGTTGATCGGGGTGAACTGCGCGGTTCCGCCTACCGAATCCACATCGGAGCCGCCGCCCACGTAGGCCACTTCACCGATGGTGAAGGCAATGGCATTCCTGCGCATACCGCCCGGAAACTCCACTTGGTCAACAATGTTGTTGGTGTTGGCATCGAAGACCAAGAAGAAGGAGGGATGGAATGGTGGGTAGCCGAAGGGCTCTCCCGACGGGTCCAAGAGACCAAGGCCGACATATCCTTTGTTCCCAATGCCGAAGCCTGTGGAATACGCCCGAGGAACGGTGGGGTAAAGATTGCCCCCCCCTGAGGAGGCGAACGCATTGGTGGCCGGGTCGTAGGCAGTGAAATATCCTGACGGCTCGCCCCCACCATCAAGGCCATGTCCGAAGAAGACCTTGCCACCGGCAGCAAAAGCAAGTCCACCGGTACAGGCGTACCCGATGTTCACACCAGCTATACCCATCCCTTCGCCTTCGTTCTCGTTCTGGCAATACCACTGTTGGCCATGCACGCAAAAGCTTGCGCCCATCGTGGCCAAGGACAGGAGAAGGGATCGGCTCATGGTCAGGAAGGTACTTGAGGTTTCCTGAGTGGAGACGAGTCTCGCGAGAATGGTTGTCTCTGGCGGTCTGTGTCGTCACACCTTGGCCAGCGTGAGGGCCATCACCTCGGCTTCCAGCGCCTCGGCCTGGGCCTTCAACGCATCGGCCTTTTGGATCACCTCGGCCTTGAAGGTCGGATCGTTCAGCCCCGCACAGTTGATCATCACGTTGAGGTAGCCGCCGATGGCCCCGGTGCGCGCACACAAGGCACCCACGCCGGCATCGCTCACGCTGGCGGGCATGCCTGTCTCGGCCATGGCCTTCATCACGGCCATGCTCTCCACGCACACCTGCATGGTACGCAGCGGGGTGTTGATCGCGCCCTTGGTGGCCTCGGTGATCGCGGCCTTGCGCGCGGCCTTCTCCTCGTCCGTGCCCTTGGGCATGCCGAAGCAGGCGATGATGCGGTCGTAGGCCCGGGTGTCCTCGTCCACCAGGAAGAGCAGTTCGTTGCGCAGCTTTTCGCCACGTTCGGCCCACAGGCTGAACTCCTCCCAGCGCTCGTCCCAGCCGCGCTTATGGGCGCTGAGGTTGGCCACCATGGTGCCCAAGGAAACGCCTAACGCACCCACGTAGGCCGCCACCGATCCGCCGCCAGGGGCGGGACTTTCCCCTGCGGTGGCCTCGCTGAAGCGCTTCAGGTCCATGCGCACCAGGCGTTCGTTGCTGGCATCCTCCAGCATGTATTCGATCACCTTCTTCTGCGGGTCGAAAGGGGCGAGGTCGTCCAGTCCAAGGGACTTCACCGCGATCTTGATCTTCTCGCTCTCGGGGATGCCCAAGCTGCGTTCCTGGCGCCGCAGGTAGAAGTCGGCCGCATCGAGCAGGGACTGTTTCGGGATCAGGCCCACCACTTCGCTGCCGGTCACACGGATCCCCCGTTCCAGTGCGCTCTTGCAGGCTTCGTCGAAGGCGATGTGTACGGGGGCTACGGTGATGTCCGTGAGGTTGAGCGAGAGCTGGGCGATGCCGTACTCCTCGATGTACCAGCCGATGCCCTTCACCGTCTTCAGTTTCCCCGGCACTTGTTTCTCGCTGCCATCGGACTGCTTCACCTTGCGGCCCGCCTCGCGGATGTCGAAGGCGATGGCGTTGGCGCGGCGCGTGCTGGTGGTGTTCAGGTTCACGTTGTAGGCCACCAGGAAATTGCGTGCGCCGATGGCGGTGGCACCGCTGCGGGCCACGCTGTCGGTGAATTCGGCGGGGCCGTGGTCCGGTTTCCAGGCGGGATCCTTCAGCTTATTCTGCAGGCCCTCGTACTCGCCGCTGCGGTTGTTGGCCAGGTTGCGCCGTTTCTCCTCGCTCGCCGCTGCTTCATAGCGGTACACGGGGATCGACAGTTCATCACCCACACGGGCCGCCAGCTTCTTTGCATATTCCGCGGTCTCTTCCATGCTGATGCCGCTGATGGGCACCAGAGGACACACGTCGGTGGCACCGAAGCGGGGATGTTCACCCTTATGGCTGCGCATGTCGATCAGTTCCTGCGCCTTCTTGATCAGGCGGAAGGCCGCTTCGACCACGGGTTCCGGTTCGCCCACGAAGGTGATCACCGTGCGGTTGGTGGCTTTTCCGGGATCCACATCCAGAAGACGCACACCTTCCACGGTCTCCACCACGGCGGCGATGGCATCGATCTTGGCACGGTCGCGTCCCTCGCTGATATTGGGAACGCATTCGATCAAACGGCGGTTCATGGGCTTTGCTTGGGAGGGGCAAAGCTATTGGTCGTGAGCGAAGGGCTCAAGGATAGAACACGGTGATCAGGTTGTTAAGGATGTGCAGCAGGATCGGGACCAGGAGCGAACCGCTACGCGAACGGGCATAGCCGAGCACGACGCCCATGGGAAGGATCAGTAGCATGATGGCCGGGTCGTACTGCATGTGCATCAAGGCGAACACGCCGGCAGTGAGGGCGACCGCGCTATGCTCGTCGAGGATGTGCCGCAACGAACCGAACAACAGTCCACGCAGGAGCAACTCCTCGAAAACGGGAGCGATGATACCCACACCCAGGATGAGTCCGATCAGGTGGGTGGTGCTTCCGATCACTTTCGCCATGAAATCGGTGTGGAAGGCAGGCACCCAGTGCGCGAGCCCTTCGATGACCAGACCGAGCATGAGGAAAACACCGAGCCACAGCAGCACCTGTTTCCAGTTCGGCCAGCACAGGCCGAGGAATCGGCTCCAGGGTCCGCGTTTCCATAGCCGAACGGCGAGAAGGATGAGCAGGGAACAGATCACCCCGCTCCAGATGGCCACTTCGGCCACTAGATCGCCATTCATCACCAGGTCGGCCATGCGCTCGTTCAGGCGGGGATCGTTAAGCAGGCCGATGGAAAAGCCGTCCTTCGAGAGGTCTGGGGAGTGGCGGAGCACCCCGCGGATGAAAACGCTGGTCTGGATCAGGAAGAAGACCATGACCACCACCCCGAAGAGGGCAACGCCCATGGCGAATTCGAGCCCCGGTGGCCGCACGTGCGTGGGCTGGGGTTGCTCAGGCGAACGCTGTTCCGGATCGGACGGGTGTGCCATCAATGAGGACGGTATCGAGATGATCGTTGCCGAAGGCGTAGGGCAGGAAGGCGAGCGATGGCACCGGCTTGGTGATGAGCAAGCTGGCCCGTTTGCCCACGGTGAGGCTGCCAAGTTCGTCGTGTACGCGCATGGCCGCCGCACTGTTCAAGGTCATGGCGTTCACGGCCTCCTCGGGCAACATCCGCAATTGGATGCAGGCCAGGGAGAGCACGAGGTTCATGTTGCCGCTCGGAGTGGTGCCGGGGTTGAAGTCGGTGGCCAGCGCGATGGGCAGATCGCGGTCGATCAGTTGTCGGGCTGGTCCGTAGGGGATCCGCAGGAAGAAGGAGCAGGAGGGCAGCAGCGTGGGGATCGGACCGCTCGTTGCATGCGCCAAGGCCTGGAGGTCCGAAGGCTCCATCACTTCCAGGTGATCCACGCTCAAGGCCCGGTGTTTCACGGCCGCCTCGATGGCACCGATGCTGGTGAACTGGTTGACGTGGACCTTGCCCGGAAGGCCATGGGCGTTACCAGCGGCCAGCACGGCCTCCATCTCGGCAACGGTGAAGTAGTTCGTTTCGCAGAACACGTCCACGAAATCGGCCAGCCCTTCGGCCGCTACCTGTGGGATGAGCGTGTCGGTGATGAGCCGGATGTAGCCCGCTCGATCGTTCGCGAATTCAGGCGGAAGGGCATGGGCGGCGAGCAGGGTGGTGCGCACCTGCAGGGGCAGGTTCTCCTTCAGCCGACGGGCCACCCGCAGCATCTTCAGTTCGCTTTCCGTGGTAAGGCCATAGCCGCTCTTGATCTCCACGGCCACCGTACCCAGGCGCATCATCTCCACTAACCGGTGGTGGGCCAGTTCGTACAGGTCGTCCTCATGCATGGCCCGGAGCTTGCGCGCACTGTTCACGATGCCGCCACCTTTTGCCGCGATGTCCTGGTAGCTCAGGCCCTTGATCTTGTCCACGAACTCTTCCTCGCGTGGTGCGGCGAACACCGTGTGGGTATGGGGGTCGCACCAACCGGGCAGTACAAGGCGCCCACTCGCATCGATCACGGTCAGGTCCGGTCCCTCCGGCACTTCGGGCATGTCATCCATCGGTCCCAGCGCGGTGATCCGGCCTTTTTCCGCGAGCAACCATCCGTTCTCGATCAGGGGCAATTGCGCCATGCGCGAGCCACGGACCAGGTCGGTGCCCGCCGTGTGGGTGCCTAATAGGGCTTTGGCATGGGTGATCAACAGGCGGGACATCGGATCGGGGCCACTGTGGAGGCACCGGCAAAGAAAGCAAGGCTGGGAAGAATGCCCGGCGGATCACCTCACCATTTCACCACCCGCTGGCTGGTCTTGCCTGTGTTGGTGCGGATGTGCAGCACATATTGGCCGGTAGGCAGGGTGGAAAGGTCCAATGCACGTACATCGTCCGTATGGTGAAGCAACAGCCTTCCGGTGAGGTCGAGCACCTGCACCTCCAGCACCATCGCCTCCGCAGGCAATGCCAGGTCGATAAGGCCCGTGGTAGGGTTGGGGAAGGCCGTACCGTTCGGATGTACGGGCACCTGATCGGTTGTTGTGATGATGTCGGTGAAGCGAAGGTTCAGGACCGGGGCGAGCTCCGGATCGCTTGCATCATGGTAGGTGACGGATCCATCCGCAGCGCTCGGTATCGAGAGGATGAATTGGGTGTCACCCGTCTGTCGCAGGTAGGGAAGTGCCTCCAGCGGAAGGTCGATACGGATCCAATCACCATTGCTGCCCGTGGAGCCGAACCGACAGGCCGTTACGCTCGCATCGGGTGCGTCCGTCAGGTCTTCGGCCTCCAGTGCGAAGGTCGTTCCGAATGCACCGCTCTTCACCTTCACATCCACTGTACTGCCAATGGGATCTTCCCCTGCAAGGGCATCACGCCGTAAGAAGATGGAGGCGCCTCCGACCCATGCACTGGTCATCGTACTCGTGGGGAAGGTGAGCACAAGGGCATGCGCCTCACCTTCCGTGGACCCCAAATGGAGCGTGGGACTTATCGTTCCGCCACCGGTTATGGTGCCATCGTTGGACCCGGAACTCAGTAGGTACTGGTCATCCATGAGGAACTTGTGGTAGAACTTGCGGGCATGCAGGTCGAGCATGTCGCGATAGCCGGCAGGTGAAAGGTGGAAACAATCGCGTGTAAGGCCGTAGTCGCGCATGGAAGCCATGGGGGAGGGGTAGTCCACATGGCCGAAGGGTAGTGGTGCTTCTTCGGGTGGGTAGCTGCCTCCCGGCGCTACGCCCAGTGGTTCGCCCTGTCCGAAGGTGTGTTGCATGAGCGCGGTGGCGTTCACGAAACTCACTCGTTCCATGGTATCGGTGTAAGCTTGTACGATGGCACTGAAGTCGTTGAGGAGGGTGTTCAGTTGAATGAAGCTTGGAAAGCCCATGTCCTCCCAGGTCCCGTAAAAGGGATGGATGGTCTGTAGCGGAGCGATGTCCTCGATCACCTCCTCGAAGTTGGGGTACATGTAACCGCTCCAAAGAATATGTACGTCGGGGCGCACACCAAGGATGAAATTGACCACCTGTTGCAGCCGCTGGAACACGGCTTGTTCCAAGGAGTCGGTCCGTGCCTCGGAGAAGCTCACATGCCAATCGCCCAGCACATCGTTCCCACCGATGCTGAGGTGTACCACGGTGATCTCCGGGTCGCTCAGGAGCCGGTCGGCGATCTCGGCTTGTTTGTCCGGCTCCAGGAAATCGTCGGTTTCCGCCCCGTTCTCGGCGATCTCCAGGTTGGTGAGGTAGCGGTAGCCGGAGTGCCCCCAGCGGGCAAGTACCTCGTCGATGGTCTGATCCACTCCCATGAAGAAGGCCCAGCTATCTCCCACCAGAAGCACCTTGTTATGGCTGGGTTCCGTGCATTGGGATCGGGCGCTCAAGGTGGTCAGCAGGACACATGCAACAAAAAGGACTCGCATCATGATAGGATGGTCGGATTAAGAAGGACAAGCTAATTTTTTCCAGGGCTGGAGTGGATGGAAGACGACTACATTCGACAAGGCCCCGAAATCGGCCCCATGGAGATGCCTCAAGTTGCCGATGAAGGCACGCCACGCTGTGTGGGGTGCTGCTATCGGGGTATCGCGTAGACCACCAGCCCGGCCTCCGGGTAGGTGGTACGCTTCAGTGGGGTCCGGCACCCGTCAAGGGCCTGCTCCATCACCCGTGCCTCATCCGTGAAATGGTGCAGGACGAAGAAAGGCCGCGATCCGATCTGCAAAAGGGCATCGATCGATCGCGCATCGCTGAGGTACTTCCCGTCCCAGATGATACGCTGCGGGATCCGCGCATAGAGCTGGTGCCGGAGGTCCTTGTCCGAGTAGAAATGGCTGGCCTCGTCGAGTGTGCCGGCATCCTTGATCCGCTCCCATGCAGCCGCTTCGGGAGGTGGGGAGAAGTTGCGGGAATTGAACGGAGAAGGAGGCCTGGTGGTGTGGTGAGCAACGAGCAGGAATAGGAACGGCCCCAGCACGGCCATCCGCTGGATAGGCCTTGTTCGTTCCTTCACGGATACGTGGATGCCATTCAGGACCACCACCATCGCCAGGCTGATCGATGGGGAAAGCAGGCGATCATCGAGCAGGCTGAAGGAGGTGACCAAGGAGAGGGCCCACAGGCCCCAGAAATGGGTCAGTGCTGCCAGGGTCAAAAGGCCGTGTGGCGTGGCGAGCCGCTGCATCCATCGACCTTTCATCCGCGCAAAGGGGAACAGCGTGAGAACAACCGCAAAGAGGAGGACAACGAACGATGGCCACAAGCGCTCGTTGATGCGGAGGAGCTCGTGAATGAGAAAGTAGAAGGGCCGTGCGAGGGTGTATTCCGATCCGTGTACATGCGCCAGATGGGAATGGCTTACCCATCCATGGGTCAACAGGTTCCGCGAGAACCACAGCAGGACCGGTGCGGTGCATGCGGTGAGCGCCAGCAAGGTGCGCTGTACGCGCCCCGCGGTAGCGTGCATGATCGGGATCGCGAACCAGATCAGGTTGAACACACCGATGTATTTCAGTGAGCTGGCCATGAACGCGAAGCCTGCGGCCCAGTACCAGTTCCGACGATCTTCCCGGTGGGTCCGGCGGATCATGGCCGTTCCTGTTGCCAACGTACACGCGATGAAGAACGGTTCAGTCCAATAGTGTGTGTAGATGATCGGGAAGGTGGTGAGCACCGAGACGATCAGGTAGCCTGCGATGCGCAGCAGGATGGGCCAGTGCAGCGTGCGGAACAGGCTGAATAAGGAGCCGAATAGGGCGGCGATGGTGATGGCATGTGCCACGGTCGCAGCGAGGTAGGGTTCCTTGAAGATCAAAAGGAATGGGACCAGGTATAGCGCGTAGCCCGGTGGAAAGTCCGTGAAGGGTTCTTCCACGGGAAGGAGCGAATGAGAGGGCCAGTTGGAGAATACGAAGAAGCGCCCGTGCTCGATCAGGTTCTGTGCCGCCACTACGAAGTTGACCGAATCCAGGGACAGGTCCACTCCGCTGCGCAAGGGCGAGATCGCGGTGAACGTGCAGGCGATGACAGTGGCCAATTCGATCAGGAAGGCCGCGTTCTTCCATGGAAAGTGAAGGCTCCCGGCCAACGGATCCCTGATGACCATTCGCATCGAAGGTAGTCGGACCATGATATTGGCCGCCAGCCTGGATCCTACCTTTACGGCCTGATCGTCCACACCTCATGCGACCATGCCCGGCAATATCATAGGACAGGTCTTCCGGTTGACCACTTTCGGCGAGAGCCATGGCGCGGGGATCGGCGGGGTGGTGGACGGTTGCCCGGCCGGACTGCACATCGACATGATGGCGATACAGACCGAGTTGGATCGTCGTAGGCCAGGCGGTACCACACTTGGTACGACACGACAGGAGGCCGACCGCGTGGAGATCCTGAGCGGTGTGATGGATGGGGTGTCACTGGGCACCCCCATCGCATTCCTGATCCGGAACGCCGACGCCCGCAGTTCGGATTATGATGCCTTGAAGGATGTGTACCGTCCCGGTCATGCCGATAGGACATGGGAGGGCAAGTATGGCATCCGGGATCACCGTGGTGGCGGGCGCAGCAGTGCGCGTGAAACGGCGGCGCGTGTGGTGGGTGGTGCGATCGCGCGGCAACTCCTGGCATTCCAAGGGGTGCAGGTGGGGGCATACGTGGCGCAGGTGGGCGAAGTGCGCACCACCGGATCCTACGCGGAGCTCGACCTGGCCACCGTCTGGGACAACGAGGTACGCACGGCCGATCCTTCGGTGGTGACACGGATGAGCGGCTTGATCGAACAGGTACGCGCCGAAGGGGATTCCATCGGAGGCCGCATCACTTGCATCGCACGGGGTGTACCGCCAGGCTTGGGCGAGCCGGTGTTCGACAAACTGCACGCCGATCTGGGCAAGGCCATGCTCAGCATCAATGCCGTGAAAGGCTTCGCCATCGGCAATGGCTTCGACAGTATCGTGCAGCGTGGTTCACAGAACAACGACGCCGTCACCCCCACAGGGAACAGGACCAACCGCTCCGGTGGCATCCAGGGTGGGATCAGCAACGGGGAGGATATCGTCTTCGATGTCGCCTTCAAACCGGTGTCCACCATCGCCAAGGCCCAGGACACGGTGGACCGGGCCGGCGCACCGGTCGTCCTTCAGGCCCAGGGAAGGCACGACCCTTGCGTGGTGCCCCGCGCAGTACCCATCGTGGAGGCCATGGCCTGCCTGGTCCTTGCGGACCACCTGCTCCGCCAACGGGCGTCCAGGGTCCGATGAACGGGGCGGAACACACGGGTCGAAGGGTACGGAACCTCCACTCGACCGGGTGTTGTGAGTTGTTCACCACGGATCTGTGAACGATCCAACCCAGCCGCTACGTAGGTACCACCGCGTTACGGAACGATCTTTGTTACCCAATGCAACGTCGGTGCCCCAGGCGGGCGTTGCACCAACCTACGCCCTCCTCATGGCAAAGTGGACCAAACGTATTCTGATCAGCTTCGGGATCCTCATCGTGCTCCTGCTCGGAGCCGCCATCCTCATCCCCATCCTGTTCAAGGACCGGATCGAAGCGGCCGTGAAGGAGGAGGTGAACAAGAACCTCAATGCGGTGGTGGATTGGGGTGAATGGGATCTCACCATCCTCAAAAGTTTCCCGGACCTCACCGTGGAGGTGGAGCATGTGAAGGTGAGCAATGTGGCCCCGTTCGAGGGGATCGACCTGGCCCGGATCGGCACCTTCACCGCCACGATCGATATCAAGAGCCTTTTCGGCGACAAGATCGACATCAAACGGATCGGCCTCATGCGCCCACACATCCATGTGAAGGTGCTGGAGGATGGCCGTGCGAACTGGGACATCGCCAAGGCGGACACCACTGCGACGGAAGCGGATGCCGATACGGCCAGCGCCTTCCACATCGGTCTGCGAGAGTATTGGATCGAGGACGGCAGCCTGATCTACGACGACGCGTCGCTTGCTTACTACATGGACCTATTGGGCCTTGATCATCGTGGTAACGGCGATTTCACACAGGACCTTTTCACGCTCAGCACCACCACACATGCCGATTCGGCCAACGTGGTCTTCGAGGGGATCAAATACCTGAAGAACGTGAAGGCCGATATCAAGGCCGACCTTGACATGGACATGCCCAACATGAAGTTCACCTTCAAGGAGAACGAGGCCACCATCAACCAGCTCACCCTGGGCTTCGATGGCTGGCTGGCCATGCCTGGGGACGACATGGACATGGACATCACGTGGAACACCAAGAAGACCGACTTCGGCACGCTGCTTTCCTTGGTCCCCGCCGAATTCGCCACCGACCTCACCGGAGTGCAAATGAGCGGCAAGGCAGGCTTCAGCGGTTACGTGAAAGGTATCTACAACGACAACACCACCCCGGCCTTCGGTCTGGATGTGGATGTGGACCAGGGCCGGTTCAAGTACCCCGACCTGCCCAGCAGTGTGGAGGACATCTTCGTGGACCTGAAGATCGCCTGCCCCCAGGGGAACAACATGGACCGCACGGTGGTGGACCTCAAACGGTTCGCCATGAAAATGGCCGGCAATCCGGTGGAGGCACGCATGTACCTCACCACCCCGATGAGCGACCCCAACGTGGATGCCGAGTTGAAGGCCAACCTGGACCTTGCCAGCGTGAAGAAGGTGGTGCCGATGAAAGAGGACCTCAAGGGCAACTTCACGGCCGACGTGCGCATGAAAGGACGGATGAGCGACGTGGAGAACGGCCGGTACGACGAATTCCAAGCCGAGGGACGCATGATCCTGCTGGGAATGGATTACGTGAGTGACTCCCTACCGCCGGTCGGCATCAAGAGCCTCTACTTCGACTTCAGTCCGCGCTTCCTGGCCCTTACCAGCTTCGAAGGCAAGGTGGGCACCAGCGACATCCAGGCCAAGGGCCGTATGGACAACTACCTCCAATGGTGGCTGCGGGACAGCACCCTGGTGGGCAGCTTCGACCTCACCGCGAACAAATTCGACCTGAATGAATTGATGGGCCCCTCGACATCGGACAGCAGCACGACCACCACGGACACCAGTACCATGAGCGTGATCGAGGTGCCGGGCAACATCGATTTCCGCATGGGTATGGCCGTGGGCGAAGTGATCTACGACGACCTCCACCTCACCAATGTGAAAGGCGGTTTGCACGTGCATGACCAGCGGGTGGACCTGAAGGACGTCTTCTTCAACCTCTTCGGCGGAAGTGTGATGATGGCTGGCGGCTACGATACCAGGAACATCGCGAAACCCGGGATCGACCTCACCTACGACGTGAATGATCTGGACATCGAGCAGACCGTGAAGTACATGGAGACCGTGCAGAAGATGGCACCGATCGCCAAGACCTGCAAAGGGAAGTTCAGCACGGACTTGAAGATGACGGCCACCCTCGACCAACACATGCAGCCCGATATGAACACTTTGACGGGTCGTGGTACACTGCGCACCAAGAGCGTACGGATCGATGGCTTCCAACCCTTGGTGGATCTCGCCAAAGCATTGAAGATCCAGGGGATCCAGAACACCACATTGAACGATGTGGTCTTCAACTATAAGTTCCAGGATGGGAAAATGATCACCGAACCCTTCGACGTGCGGATCGATCGCATCAAGGCCAATGTCGGCGGCAGCACCGCCTTTGCCGACCAGGCCATTGACTATGATATGAAGGCCAAGGTGCCGAGCGCGATCTTCGGTGCCGGTGCGGCAACTGCCGTGGCTGGTCTCCTGGGCAAGGCGAACAGCGCCATCGGGGCCAATTTCCAAGTGCCCGACGAGCTGGACCTCACGGCCAGGATCACGGGTACCATTGATAAGCCGATCGTGAAACCGGTCTTCGCCGGAGGAAGCACCAACCTCAAGGAGACGGTGGTGACCGAGGTGAAGCAGGAGCTGAACGAACGGATCGATAAGGCCAAGGAAGAGGCCGTGGCCAGGGCCCGCGAGGAAGCGGCACGACTCGTGGCCGAAGCGCAGAAGCAGGCCGACAAGGCCAAGGCCGAGGCGCGTACCACCGCTGCACGCATCAAAGGAGAGGCGTACAAGGCAGCGGATGATGCCTTGGCGAAGGTGACCAACCCCTTGGCAAAGCTGGCTGCACAGACCGTGGCGAAGAAGGCCAAGGAAGAAGCCGATAGGAAAGAACAACAGGCCGTGGCCGAAGCCGACAAGAAGGCCGATGGCCTGGTGGAGGCCGCACGCAAGAAGGGCGATGAACTGATCGCCAAGGCCGAGGCCACCAACACCACCGTGAAATAGGGGCCAGGTATGATGAGGTCAGAAAGTGGATCCCCAAGCACCGGTCGATCCGGCCAGGCAAAAGCGGCTTTGAAGAGAATGCGTCAGGTGATCGCCCGTGCTTGTGTGGTGTTGATCATGTTGCTGGCTTTCATGGCGAAGATCCATGCGCAGGATGAGGGAACCACCGATGATCCTTGTGGCCGACCAACGGATAAGAAAGTGGTGAGGCTGTTGGAGGATGCTGCGAAGGCGAAGGATGCCGTGGAGCGCCACCAGAAACTGAAGGATGCACTGGAACTGGATGGTGAATGTGCCGAATGCTTGTTCCAATTGGGTGTCTCTGCATACCGGATAGGCAAGGAAGGGGGCAAGGGATACGGCCCATCAATCAAGTACTTCGAGCAACTTCAGGAGAAATGCCCGCAATACCACAGCGACGTGCCCTATTGCCTCGGCGTGATGCACTATGCACAGGACGAATTCGCCGAGGCGGCACGGTCCTTCAAGGCGTTCCAGGACTTCCCGAATGACGACCCCGCGAAGCAGAGCAAGGATCACGACAAGAAATACACCGACGTGGAGGCGGTGATGCCGGAACTCCGGTTCTATGTGGACTTCTACCGGAACAACGTGCCCCTGGATCCCGTGCTGGTGCGCAATGTGAGCACCCCCGCCAAGGAATACCTGCCCATGTTATCGCCGGACAACGAACTCCTGTTCTTCACCCGCGTGAGCCAGGTGAAGGCCAAGGGCGATATCGTGTCGCGTGATGTGGAGGAGTTGACCGAGGCGCGAAGGGTGGATGTCCACGCCGATTTCGATGCGGGCCGGTCATTGCCCGATCCGTTCAACCTGGGCGACAGTTATGGCGGACTTACCATCAGTGTGAACAACCAGGAGATGTTCGTCACCGTTTGTGGTCCACCGGATGCGAAGGGATACCGGAACTGCGACATCCATCGTTCGCACTACGAAACGAAGTTCGACCTGGACAAGGGTGGGCAGGCGTTCGAGTGGGCGGGCTTGGAGAACGTGGGGCCCAACATCAATACACCGGATGGATGGGAGAGTCAACCCTCGCTCAGTGCCGACGGCAATACCCTGTATTTCGCCACCATCCGGCCCAACACCGATGGCATCGACATCTTCGAGAGCAAGCGCGATCCCCAGGGAGGCTGGTCGCCCGCACGCCCGGTCAAGGGGATCAATACCGCTGGCGACGAGAAAGCGCCCTTCATGCACAGCGATAGCCGAACGCTCTACTTCGCGGCGAAACCGCCTTCGGACGAAAGCGGTCGTGTGGATGCATCCAGGGGCCATCGCGGCATCGGTGGTTACGACATCTTCTTCAGCAAATTGAACGATGACGGAAGCTGGACCAGGCCGAAGAACCTGGGGCATCCGTTCAACACCGACCAGGATGAGCACGGCCTGATCGTGAGTGCCGATGGCCGTACGGCCTACTTCGCCAGTGCCCGGTACAAGGGTGCGGGCGACCTGGATATCTTCGGTTCCGACCTTCCGAAGGACGCACGCCCGGACGATATCATGGTGGTGAAGGGGGAGGTGCGTGATGAGAAGGGCGTGTTGGTGAAGGATGCAACTGTGGAGATCGAATACATGGATACAAGGAAGGTGGAGGTGATCAATGTGGACAACAGCACCGGGCGCTATGCCACGGTGGTGAAACTGAAGCCGGGCAGCGACGTGATCATGACGGTGAAGAAGAAGGACCACGTTTTCGACAGCCGCAGCTTCTCTGCCGAGGATACGGTGCGTGCCGGTGTGGCCAAGGTGGATATGCAGGTTCAGCGGATCGAGGTGGGTAAGAGCTACCGCGTCAACGACATCAAGTACGCCACCAACTCGGCGGCGATCACGCGGTCATCGGAATACATCCTCGATGAATTGATCGCCTTCCTCAAAGAGAACCCCACCGTGCGCATCCGCATTGAAGGCCACACCGACAGCCGCGGCAATGCGGTCGACAACAAGACGCTTAGCGAGAACAGGGCCAGCACCGTACGCTCCTACCTGCAGGAACATGGGGTGGCGGCCGCACGCCTGACGCACCAGGGTTACGGGCCGGAGAAGCCGCTGGCGAGCAACGATACCGAAGAGGGCCGTGCGAAGAACCGCCGCACCGAGTTCGTGATCGTATCGCGTTAGGAACGAGGTGCCCCCGTCCCCTTGTCTTTCCATGCGATCCGTCGGGGATACGCCCACAGCGCTGTATGGCGCTCGGAGAGATGGTCCGTTGGGATCCTCCAGCCGCCTTATACCATTTCGCGGTAAGGGGTGGTCCGAAGATGTGCTGCGATTCTTTCGCAGTGCGATTCGACGGGATCGTTGCGTAGCGGGGACTACGGAACAAGCCCGGCGGTGAAGCAATGCGGAAAATGGGCAAGCGGATCGGACTATACCTTACTGCGAGATGGTATTACTCCAGGTGGATATCCTCGTCCCGCTTCTGCATGAGGCGGCCTTCGTTCACCTTCATGCGCAGGTTCAGGAATTCCACGAGCACACTGAACCCCATGGCGAAATAGATGAAGGCCTTGTTCACATGTTCCCCGAAGCCCTCCATGATCAGCGCCGCCCCGATCATCACCAGGAAGGCCAGGGCCAGCACCTTCACCGTGCCGTGCTTGTTCACGAAATCGGCGATGGGGCCACTGGCGAAGAGCATCATCAACACGGCGAAGATCACCGCGAGCGACATGATGAGCAGTTGATTGCTCATGCCCACGGCGGTGATCACACTATCAAGGCTGAAGACGATGTCGATCACGATGATCTGCAGCACGACGCTCATCATGCTGGTGGCTTTGCGGTGCGGCCCTTCCTTCTCGCGTTTGTGCTCCACCTTGGCATGGATCTCCACGGTGGCCTTCCAGATCAGGAAGAGGCCCCCGATGATCAGGACCAGGTCACGCCCGCTCACCGGGTGGTCGCCGAGGTGGAAGGCCGGTTCATGCAGGCTCATGATGAAACTGATGCTGAACAGCAGCGCCAGCCGGGTGATCATGGCAAGTCCGAGTCCCAGGCGTTGGGCCTTACGCTGGTTCGCCTTCCCCTCCAACTCCCCGCTCAGGATGCTGATCACGATGATGTTGTCGATACCCAGAACGATCTCCAGGGCCGTGAGGGTGAGTAGTGCGATGATCCCCTCGGTGGTGAGCAATACGTGGGGGTCAAGGGAGGAGAAGTCCATGTGTCGGGTCGGTGATCGGGGGGCGAAACTACTTCGTGGGTGCCGATCGCACGGGTACGAAGGGATCCACAGCCCGCGTCACGAGGATCGTTTCATTGCGGTTCACCGGGTTCAGCCAGTGTACCAGGCGGTCCAACAAACCGGGTTCGGCCAGGTGGATGAGCTGTAGGCGCCCCATGGCCTGGGTGGTCCGGAGCACGCGGGCATACAGTTCCTCCTCACCGATGAAGAGCACCACGTTGGGGCGGGTGCTGTCCGGGTGTACGCTCAGCCGCGCTCGCAGATCCGCGCTTGCATCGGTCCAGGGTTCCACGGACATCCGCCACCTCCCACTGTAGAAGAGCGGGGGCATCGGGGCGGTCCCCTTGTAGGTATCCTCGATCACGATGCCACGCACATCGGCCTCATTGCGCAATACGGCCATGGCCTCCACCCGGCTACGCTTGGTGTAACTGAGGCAGAGCAGCATCAGGGCCGCACCGTTGATCGTGAGCGTGAAGACCATCAGCCCCCTCCAGGCACGCACGTGGTCCTGCCACCAACGGCTTCCCAGGCGGAAGTGCTCCCATGACGTGTAGCCAAGGACGAAGAACAACGGGATGATGGGCAAAAGGAACCGTTCCTGCTTGTTCGGGAAATAGGAGTGGATGGCCAGGAAGAGCAGGACCGGCAACCAGATCGCCAGCGGGGCCGGGCGACGGAAGAAGCCGAACAGGATGGCCAGGCTGAACAGCGGTATGAAGATCCCCGCCAGCAGGAGCAGGTAGTTGTACCAGGGCTGATCGAAATAGGTGGTCGTATTGGCCATGTTGTACAACACATACTCGGTGAGCTCCGCGAAGGGCCTGCCCCAGAGGATCAGGTCCAGGGCGGATTGAACGAGGAGCACAGGTATGGCCACACCGGCCGCATAGCTCAGCGCACCCCTCCAGCGGCCTTGGACCAACAGCGCGAGGCCTGGGCCAGCCGCGAAGAAGATCGTTTGGAAGCGCACGTTGATGGCCAGTCCGATCCAGATCCCTGCGATCAATGCGTCCCGCCCGCCCGGCCCGGTCGGGTCGCGCATAAGCCGGTAACAGCCCAACATCAGGAAGGGGATGCAGGCCACCTCGGCCAGGTCGCGTACACTTAGGAAGGGCATGAAATAGAACAGGGCCAGGAAGAGCCCCGTCCTCCAGGCGATATCCTCGTTCGAGAGCCGCAATGCGATCCGGTGGCCGGTACGCACCACCACCAGGCTCCACGCGGCGTTGAGCAAGCGCACCACCACCATCATTGCCTTGGGGTCCTGCATCCCGATGGCCTTAAGGCCGACGAAGACCACATAATGCAGGCCCACATAGAAGAAGCTGTGTCCACTTGGCCGCGGATCCGTGCCTTGGTTCCAGGGGAGCCAGTAGTTATAGTCCTCGCCATCGGCCCAGCTGCCAGCCGCCTCGATCACCAGGAAGTGATCGTCATGGGCGAAGTAGCCGCCGCTGAAGAACGCTGCGATGAGCCGGGGCACCAGGGCAAGCACCGTGAGCACCAGTAGCGGATGTGCAGGCCTGTCGAAGATCGTGCGAAGGGCGATGTTCACACCGCGAAGATGCACCTGCGGCCTCCTACTTTTGTCACCTTCACATCCCCATGAACATCGTCGTCCTCTCGCGGGACACCAAGCTGTACTCCACCAAACGATTGGTGGAGGCCATTGAAGCACGCGGCCACAACGCCCGGGTGGTCAACCACGTCAAGTGCGATATCGTGATCGAGAAGCGGGACCCACAGATCCTCATTGGCGGCCAGCCACTGCTGGACGTGGACGCGGTGATACCACGGATCGGCGCCAGCGTCACCTTCTACGGCACGGCCGTCGTGCGCCAGTTCGAGATGATGAAGGTGTTCACCACCACCGAGAGCCAGGCACTGGTGCGCAGCCGTGATAAGTTGCGCAGCATGCAGATCCTCACACGTGGCGGTGTGGGCATCCCCAAGACGGTGTTCACCAACTACAGCAAGGATGTGGGCAGCATCGTGGACAACGTGGGCGGTGCGCCGTGCATCATCAAGCTGCTCGAGGGGACACAGGGCCTTGGGGTCGTGCTTGCCGAAACGAGGAAGGCGGCCGTTGCGGTGTGCGAATCATTCAACAGTCTGAAGGCGCGTGTCATCGTGCAGGAGTTCATCAAGGAGAGCAAGGGCAGCGATATCCGGGCTTTCGTGGTGGATGGTCGTGTGGTGGGCGCCATGAAGCGTACGGCACGCGAGGGCGAGTTCCGGAGCAACCTGCATCGCGGGGGATCCGCTGAATTGATCGAGCTCACGCACGAGGAGGAGGTCACGGCCATCAAGGCGGCCAAGGCACTGGGCCTGCATGTGGCCGGTGTGGATATGCTTCAGAGCGATCGTGGACCCCTGGTGATCGAGGTGAACTCCAGTCCGGGACTCGAAGGGATCGAGGCCGCCACCGGACACGACATCGCCGGCGAGATCGTGAAGTTCATCGAGCGGAACGTCTGAGCCGGACCCGCTCAGCGCACCGCGAATCTCAACCTGCCCAACTCCGGATGCGTGGCGAGGTACAGGCCGGCCGGAAGGTCCAGGATCAGCTCATTCCCGGCGATCCCTGCTTGACGCACAATCCTTCCACCGGCATCGTGGATGCACACAACACCGGTGGTCACACTCCCCACGTCCGTGATCCGTATCACGTTCGTGCCCGCATCGTGGTACCAACCGGGTGAGGGTGTCGGTGTTTGCGGAAGATCCGTGCTGAAGTCCGATTCGTAACAGCCCATGTCCACGGTACCCGCTTGGATGCGCGGAGCACCGATCAGGTCCATGGTCGAGGAGATGGGCACAAGGCCGTTCGCTCCGCTGTTGATCCCGGGCGATCCGCTCTGGAGCGTATACTGGTAGGCGTCGACATCGAAGTTCGCTGGCGTGCCGGTGTATGGGGCGTTGAACAAAGGGTCCATGTCCACGATGGCGGTGCCGTTCGCATGGCCACCCAGCACGATGGAGTGGGAGATGTTCACGTTCGCGCTCACTTGTCTTCCACTGTACGCCGTGTTCCCGAATAGGATGCTGTTGGCGATCACGTGGCCGCTTCCGTATGCACGGATGATCTCGGACTGTATGGTGTTCACATACAGGTTGTAGTTGTGCGCCACCGTGCAGTTCACCATCGAGAACGTGTTGCTCGTGGCAGAGGCGTTCACCCGAAGCACATTACTGCTGAAGCCGTTCACCGTATTGCCGATGATGCGGGAGTTGATCAGGCTGGCCACCGTGGTCATGTCCAGGTCGAGGATGCTGTACTCCGAAAGGTTGTTCGTGAAGGAGCAGCGGTCGATCACCAGTTCGTCGAACTCCAGCCCGGCGAAGAGACAGGCACCACGCCGCCCGGAATTGTTGGTGAACCGGCACTCGCTGATCCGTAGCCGCGAACGTCCTCCGTTGTTGTTGCCGTTGTAGATGGCCCCACCATCACCGCCGGTGCCGGCGCTGTTGCTGACGAAGCTGCATCGTTCGATCGTTACATCCGCTGCGGCCATGTACATGGCGCCACCGTATCCGCCGTTGTAATTGTTCACGAACGTACAATTGCGCACAGTGAGGTTGCCGCCAAGCGCATGTTGCACATTCAGCCCAGCTCCGTCGTATGAACTATCCGAGGCACTGTAACCGTTCATGATCCGGAAGCCGTCCAGCACGATGGTCGTGTTGATGTTGCTCGCCGTGACCACCCGGTGCGAGTTGTCCGCGCTGCTTCCGGGCTCACCAATGTCACCGTTGAGCACGGTGATGTTCGCCACGAGGTCGCGTTCCCCAACGGTCGTCTCCGTACCGGCGAAACCACCATACAGGTCCACCCCGTTGCGCAGCTGGAACGAGATGGTGCGGTTGGTGCCCGAAGTGGGCCTGTACTGGCCGGTAGCCACCCAGATCGCATCACCGGGAACCACCACGCTCAAGGCTTCCTGCAAGTTGGTGAAGGCGTTGGTCCAATCCTGGCCGGTGGCGCTGCCGGTGGCGTTGGCATTCACATGGTAGCGCGTGGCCTGGCCATCGTTCGTAAGTAGGAGCAGGGTGGCAGCAAGCAGTAGGAAGTGTGGCATGAAAGGGCGTCCGGTGAGCAAGATACGCCCGGAAAATGCGCGGGCGGAAGGGTCACTCAGAGGAACCGTACTACAAAAGTGCGATTCCCCCCAAGGCGTTCGTTCCCTGGAACTCGCCCTACCGGTACAGCAGTGGAGCATTCCTCGTTCGGCGATGAGCGTGGTCCGCTCGCGTTCACCTGCGGCGCCGATCGCATCAGCCCAACGTGTGCTTTCGGCTCACATCCACCACGAACCGGCCGTGCAGGAACTTCCGACCGAGCAGTACCTGGTATTTCATGTCACTCCGGTCGAAGAGGGTGGCCTGGGTGCGCACCACATGGCCGTTCAGTTTTACTTGGGTGTTGATCAGGTAGCGCCGGCTCGTCCCGCCGTTGCTGCTCTTCACGGTGACGCGTTGGAAACGGCGGAAGACCTTCGTCTTGCGCACCCCGCCCATCTGGAAGGAGACCACCAGTTCCTTCATTCCGTCGTGGGTCCGTACCTTCAAGCGTTGGTAATGCAAGGCGCTGCGGAAAGCCCCGGTATCGATCTTGGCCTCCACGCGTGGTACGCCCAGACCCGGCAGGGCGATGTGCTCCAGCCGACCGATGGTGAGCAACCTGCGTGCCATGCACACAAAGGTGATGGGTGGGTCCGTATGATCGACCGGTCGAAGCCCGCTTTTCCAACAGGTACGGGTGGACCGGTCAAACGGGGATCAAGAAAAGGCGCGATCTTTGCAGTACTTCAGGAAAAACCATGAGAACGCTCCCAACCCTGTTGGCCACTGCGGCCATTACACTTGCCGGTATCACCGCTTCATTCACTGTCGCCGCTCAGGACCGGGGTACACAACCCGTGGTGAAGAGTTACGGAGCGGCCATCACTGCGGAGGGTGCCATGCCGGCCGGGGATCTGGTGAAGGCCATGGGGGAGAAGACTGAATTGGCCGCCAAGGTGGAAGGAGAGGTGATCACCAGTTGCACGAAGAAGGGCTGCTGGATGGACATGAAACTGGCCGATGGCAGTGCCATGAAGGTCCGGTTCAAGGACTACGGTTTCTTCGTACCCACCCGTGGTCTGGAGGGTAAACGTGCCGTGATCCAAGGCACTGCCACGCGCGAAGTGGTTGATGTGGCCACGTTGCGACATTACGCCGAGGATGCGGGCAAGAGCAAAGAAGAGATCGAGAAGATCACGGAACCGCGCACCGACATGCTTTTCCTTGCCGACGGTGTATTGATCACCTTCTGATCTTGCGGGAACCTGTTGTGGCACTGACAAGGCCCGGAGCGATCCTTCGGGCCTTGTTGTTGTTGGGTACCTTCCACGGTGCGGTGGCCGCTGCACAGATCGGCGTCGAACTGCGGCCGGGTCGCGAAGCTGCCATCACGGGCCTGGGTCTCGCGTTGCACGGGACCAGTTGGTGGCGCCATGACCGGAACAAGGGAAAGCCGCTGCCTGCGATCGCATTGGATCAAGTGCCAGCCCTCGACAGGGTGAGCACGCGTCAATGGAGCCTGCCTGCCCACCGCAGTAGCAACGTGCTGTTCGGTGTGGCCACCGCCGCTTCGCTCGCAACGGCCATCATCAGCCAGGATGGGGAACGCCCCATGGTGCCCGTGGTGTTGGTCCTGGAAAGCGGCTTGCTCGTTTCGGGGCTCACCAACACGGTGAAGGAACTTGCGCGGAGACCACGGCCCTACCTCTACAATCCGGAGGTTCCGACCAGCGCATACCATCCGGGTGAAGATGCCGTGAGCTTCTGGAGCGGCCACACGGCGAACATGGCCGCGATCACCTTCAGCACCGCCGCGATCGTGCAACGGTCCGGGGCTTCACAAGGCATGCGCACCGCCACCTGGATAGGCGCGGCGGCCACACCGGCGCTGATGGGTTACCTCCGCGTCAGGGCCGGTCGGCATTTTCCCACCGATGTGTTGACAGGTTACCTGGTAGGGGCGGCCGTGGGCCTCCTGGTGCCCTACATTCACCGGCCCAAGGCAACCCGATGAGCACATCCACGATCGCATTGGCCGTACACGGCGGTGCAGGCACCATCGCACGCGGAGCAATGACGCCGGAACGGGAGAAGGCGTACCGTGCCGCGCTGGAAATGGCCCTGCGGCGTGGCCATGCTGTGCTGGCCAAGGGTGGTGCTGCACTCGATGCCGTGGAGCAGGCGGTTCGTGTGCTGGAGGATACACCGTTGTTCAATGCCGGCCGTGGGTCGGTCTTCAATGCGGATGGGCAACACGAGATGGATGCCAGCCTGATGAACGGGGCGGACCTGCGTGCCGGTGCCGTGGCCGGGGTGCAGAACGTGAAGAACCCGATCGGCCTGGCCCGCTGCGTGATGGACCACAGCGCGCATGTGCTGATCGCGGGGATGGGTGCCTTCGAGTTCGCGCATCGGCAGAAGGTGGAACTGGAGGACGACCAGTATTTCTTCGATCAGTTCCGTTATGACCAGTGGAAGGAGGTGGTCGGGACCGAGGTGGTTCAACTCGATCACAGCGGCAAGGAGCGGAAATTCGGCACCGTGGGGGCGGTCGCGCTGGATGCGATGGGGCACCTGGCGGCAGCCACCAGCACCGGAGGCATGACCAACAAGCGGTGGCAACGGATCGGGGACAGCCCCATCATCGGTGCGGGTACCTATGCCAATGATCGCTCCTGTGCCGTTAGTTGCACGGGTCATGGCGAAAGTTTCATCCGTGCGGTGGCCGCGCACGATGTGCATGCGCTCATGGCGTACAAGGGCCTGTCCCTTGAGGAAGCCGTGCGTGTGGTGGTGCATGAGAAACTGCCGCCATTGGATGGCGAGGGCGGTTTGATCGCCATTGACCACCACGGGAATATCGTGCTCGACTTCAATTGCCCGGGGATGTACCGCGGCCACGTGGCAGCGGATGGTAATTTCCACACGGCCATCTTCCGCTGATCCTTCCTCTCACTTTCTCTCCCTCTCACCCGCTGACTCTCTATCCTTCTCTCTTTCTCACTCTCACTCTTTCTCTTTCTCTTTCTCTTTCTTCCCTGTCCCCACGGGTCCCTTGGCTCTCCGCGGATTGATGAAGGGCAGGTGGATCTGCTGCTCATCCGGGTATTCCACATCCTCCCCGAGGATGTAGCCGTAGGGTTTCAGCGAAGGGATCGAATCGCACACGATCTTCAGCATACCGGTGATGGGTATGGCGAGTACCATGCCCACCACGCCCCATAGCAGCCCGAAGCCGATCAGCGCAGCGATGCTGGCCAGCGGGTTCACGCTCACGCTGCTGCCGACGATCTTGGGGGTGATGAAGTTGTTCTCAAGGAATTGGGTGATCAGGCACACGGCAAGGGCCCCGAGTGCGTACATCACCGAATCCTTCGTCACCAGTGCGATCAGGATGGGGATCAGGCTGCCAACGAGCACGCCGACGTATGGGACCACGTTGAGCATGCCGATGAGGAAGCCGAGCAGGATGGCGTACTTCAACCCGATGATCAGGAAGCCGATGCTGCTGATCGCGCCAAGGATCAGGATCACCAGCAGCACGCCGCGCAGGTATTTCCGCGAGAGTTTCGACACATTGATCATGATGTCCAGTACAAGGCCATCGCGGGTTCGGCCAAGCTGCTCGAAGAAGGTGCGGAACTTGTCCTTCAGGATGAGCAGCAGGAATACGATGATCGGGATGGGGACGATGGAGGATAGCACCGCTCCTGTGCCGGAGAATACCTGCATGATGATGTTGCCACCCGAACTCGCCAGGTCCGCGACGCGATCGTTGAACCAGTTGAGTTGATCCCGCTGGCTGATGTGGGCCTGTTGCTCGATCCATTCCTGGAGGGCGAGTCCCTTCGTGGAGAATGCCGCCTGCAACGCGGGAAGGTCATCGGCGAAACTGGTCAGTTGCCAGCCCACCAGTACGAAGCACCCAAGCACCAGCACCAGCAGTACGATCGTGGCCACCAGGGCACCGACCCATCGCGGCAACCCGAAGGACTCGACCTTGCGTGCCATGGGCAACAACAGGAAGGCCAGCAGGCCGCTCACCACGAATAGCAGGATCAGGGGTTTGCCGTAGTACAGCACCACCACCGTGAGCATCACGGCGAGCAAGGTGTACACGTAGCGTTGAAGCCCTTCAGTACTGCTCATTCCTTGGATCGGCTTTGTTCATGGGTTGCACGACGTTGGGCCACGTATTCCTTCACCCTGTTCCAAGAGACCTTCAACTCCCGTGGGAGCCGATCCTGTACAAGGCCATGATCCTTCCCGAACCTTTCGAGGAGCGCCGGGAGCACGAAGCTCGCGAGGGCCACCATCGCTTTGCCGGTCGGTGTGCGGGCCCGGTGGCCGAATGCGGCACCAAGAGCGGCCCGTGTGGTGCCCGACGTACCACCGAGCAGTTGACCCAGGTGTTTGAGCGGGCGCCAGGCCTGGAGCATGTCCCCGAAGGCATCCCCCATGATCGCACGCCGGAACCCCGGCTCGCGTACCAGGTCGAGTTGGGCCTTCAGTCCGGCCTGTATCCGGTCGCGCTCGTTGCGAAGTCGGTGTTTACGGTCCCGCACCTGTGCCAGGTCCTGGAAGGGTTCAGTCCGTGCCATGGATCGCGTTGATCACGGTCAGGGTCACCTTGTCCCGCAGGACCGTTCTCCAGACCAGGAAGAAGAGGGCACCGATCAATAGGAACAGGCCCCCCGCCAGCAGGAAGCCCAAGGCGTTGTTGGCAAGCAGTTGGCCGAACCAGAGGGCAAGGGCCACGAACCAGAGCATCAAGGCGGTCGTGGCGATCAGCCCTGCCACGGCCACCAGGATCAAATTGCTGGCGAGTCTGCCGAGTTGCTCGCTCACCTCCAAGCGGGTCAAGGCCTTCTGTGCCTCGAACCAGTCCTTGGCGTCCTCGCCCACCGCCTGTAGGTACAGTCCGATGTCAGGCCCGTCCTCTCCGGATCGGGTGTAACGGGAATAGGGTGGTGTGGGATCGCCCATGTCAGTTCGTGCGGTGATCGAAGCGCTCCGTGGTGCGATCGGTGGTCGTGGTCGACGAGGGACCTTCGGCTTTGGTCTCCCCACCTCGGGTCATACGATCGCGCAGGTCCCTGCCTTCCTCGAACAGGAAGCGCACGAAGTCCGTCACCTCATCCTTGGTCATGGTCGCTGCATCCGACGCTTTTCCCTTGGCCTTGTTCCATTCGCCTTGTGCCTGCTCGATCAGTTCGTCCAATTCATCCTTTGCCTCGCCTGCTTTGGCACGGATGCGATCGCGTGTCTCCTTCCCGGAGCGCGGTGCGAAAAGCACGCCAAGCGCGGCACCCACCGCGGCACCTGCCAGGAAACCGAGGATCCCATTATTCCGTTCGTTGCTCATGTCACCTGAACCCGGTCAGGGATGGTCGGCCACACCGGGGTCCGCTACAAGATACGGTTATGGAGACTGTCCGCAGGGAGGGTCGTGTGAGCGGCCGTGATCGGTTCACCCACCTGGGTGCATCACCGGTTCAACGCAGCCACTTGCGTTCCATCACGAAAGTGCCGAAGGGCAGGATGGAGGCCATGCCCAGGCCCACGACCCGTTCCAGGTCCCATTTCAGTTTGGTGAACAGCGGAATGGCCGTGATCCAGTAACCGATGAACAGGACCCCGTGTGCCCAGCCCACCACCTT
>JADLAI010000176.1 GCA_020848295.1 Flavobacteriales bacterium | reverse complement strand
GACATGAGGGATCCCGAAGCATCGGCCCGTAAACTACAGGAACTTCAGGCCAGGGTGCAAGCGGAGAAGGAGCGTAGGGACCAACAGGCCGCAGGCCGGAAAAAGACC
The DNA here is from genome assembly GCA_020848295.1 of Flavobacteriales bacterium. GTDB lineage: Bacteria > Bacteroidota > Bacteroidia > Flavobacteriales_F > PHOS-HE28 > PHOS-HE28. The sequence goes on along the minus strand of JADLAI010000176.1, from coordinate 8,338 downwards.
AAACGGCAACTGGACAAGGAGGCCCGGGAGGCAGAAATGGAGAAGGCGCGCGACCGAAGCTTTGCTGTCATCTACAAGCAGCTGGCGCGCTCCTTCCACCCCGATCTGGAGCCGGACGAAACGCTTAAGGCGCAAAAGGAGGGCCTGATGAAGCAGCTCACAGCGGCCTACGAGGCTCGTGACCTGCACACCATCCTGAAGCTGGAAGCGGAGTGGTTATCCAGCAATAGCGCAAACATCCAAGCGCTGACCGATGAGAAGCTGAGCCTATACACCGCCGTGCTGAAGGAACAGGTGTCCGAATTAGAGGTCGAATACCACAGGATTTACGCCCATCCACGGTTCGAGCCGCTCATGCCGTACGGTATGGAAGCCCCCAAGGGCCTGACCCGCGAGATCGACCAACGAGCAAGGGAGCTGCGGATGTTGAGCGGTACGATGCACGCGTCCATCGAAAAGCTCAAGGGGGAGGATGCGCTCCAGGAGGTATTGGCCTGCACCCGGATGGTCGCATTCAGGCGATAGCACGTCGAAAGCATACGCAGTCAACGTACGGTCGCTGGCGGTGAGGTACGGGGTGAGGAACGCTTAAAGTAGCCTCCGCGAAGAAGGGATCGCCTGAACAACCGCGCCCTCAACGATTATGCGCGTAGCGTTTGTTCTCCTTGAACTTCAAGACCGCAGGTGTCTGGCGCTTGCTCACGTCCACCCGTTTCGCGGGATCCATAGGCTCCACGAGTTCGTCCTTGCCGAACACGAAGGGCATCCGCAGGTAATCGGCCTGCACCAGACGGTCGGTAAGGAAGATGGCCTCCTTCGGGCAGGCTTCCTCGCAATCGCCGCAATAGATGCAGCGCAGCATGTCGATCTCGTAGATCGCCGCATACTTCTCCTCGCGGTAGAGCTTTTCCTCGCCGGGCTTGCGCTCGGAGGCCACCATGGTGATCGCTTCAGCTGGGCAGGCCACCGCGCACAGGCCACAGGCGGTGCAACGTTCCCGACCCTGCTCGTCCCGCTTCAACACATGCTGCCCGCGCCAGATCGCCGCGATCGGTCGTTTTTGTTCGGGATACTTGATGGTGGGTTTCCGGCGGAAGAAGTGCTTGATCGTGATCACCAGGCCGATCACCATCGCCGGTAGATAGATGCGCTCCATCAGCGTCATCTTCTTGTCGCTCACCACACGGGAGCGGTTGGTCAGTGGTTGCATCGTGCTCATCCTTTCCAGAATTCAGAGAGGTAATACACGGTGCCGGTGATCAGCATGTTCGCGATGCCCAGTGGGATCAGGCCTTTCCAGCCGAGGTTCATCAGCTGATCGAAACGGAAGCGTGGCGTGGACCAACGCACCCACATGAAGAAGAAGATGAAGAAGAAGGTCTTTGCGAACATCGATGCCGTGCCGATCAGCGTGGCGATATTGGGGTCGAGACCGAGCTTGTCCAGCCCCGGAACGTGGTAACCGCCGAAATACAGCGTGGCGATCACCGCGCTGCTGATGAACATGTTCGTGTATTCCGCGAACAGGAAGAAACCCAGCTTCATGCTGCTGAACTCGGTGTGATAACCGCCCACCAGTTCGGTCTCGCATTCGGGCATGTCGAAGGGCGAGCGGTTCGTTTCAGCGAATGCGCACACCAGGAAGATGATGAACCCCAGCGGTTGCCGGATCACGTTCCAGCCATGCTCGATCTGGTAGTCGACGATACCGCCCATGCTGAGCGTGCCGGTGAGCATGACCAGCGCCACGATGCTGAGACCGAGGCCCAGTTCGTAGCTCACCATCTGGCTGGCTGCGCGCACCGCCCCAAGCAGTGCGAACTTGTTGTTGCTGGCCCAGCCGCCCAGCATGATGCCGTACACCCCGATGCTCACGATGGCGAACACGTAGAGGATGCCGATCTCCGGATCGGTGCCTTGCAGCTTGAAGGTCTCGCCGAACAGGGTCAGTTCGCCACCCCACGGGATCACCACGCCGGTGAGCAGCGCCGTGGTCATGGCGATGGCTGGCCCAAGGATGAAGAGGCGCCTGTTGGCCGCCGCCGGGATGAAATCCTCCTTCATGAACATCTTGGCCCCATCGGCCAGGGGCTGCAGGATGCCGAATGGCCCGGCGCGGTCGGGACCGATACGGTCCTGGAGGAAGGCCGCCACCTTGCGTTCGCCGTAGGTGGAGTAGGCCGCCACCGACAGGGTGATCACGAAGAGCACCACAAGAAGGATGACTGTGGTGATGATCATCGGTCCTTGAATTCGTTTCGTTTGGCCAGTGCGGGCACGTTCGGCGATGGCCCGGTGAGCACCGGTTGTTCACGCTTCAACTGGTAATGCCCCTGGCTGATCACGCTGTGCCGGTCGATCTTGCGCGGACCTTCGATCGTCCAGGCGGCCATGTCCTTCTTCTCGAAGCGGCAGGTGTTGCAGATGAAGCTCTCCACCTCGCCCCATTGATCCTTGCGGCCGGTCACCCGCAGCACTTCGTTGCCTTTCAACCAGAGCACCACTTCACCCTTGCAATTGGGGGTGCCACAGTCGCGGTGGGCATCCACCGGTTTGGTGAACCATACCCGACTGGTGAAGCGGAAGGTCCTGTCGGTGAGCGCGCCCACGGGGCACACATCGATCATGTTCCCGCTGAAGTCGTTCTCGATCGCCTGGCTGATGTAGGTGCTGATCTCGGCCACATCACCCCGGTTGATCACGCCATGCACCCGCCCATCGGTGAGTTGTTCCGCCACCTTCACGCACCGGTAGCACAGGATGCAGCGCGTCATGTGCAGCTTGATCGTGTCGCCGATGTCGATCGGGTCGAAGGTGCGGCGCTCGAACTCATACCGACTGGCCTCTGTGCCGTGCTCGTAGCTCAGGTCCTGTAGGTCGCATTCGCCGGCCTGGTCGCATATCGGGCAGTCCAGCGGGTGGTTGATCAGCAGGAATTCCACCACCCCTTTCCGCGCATCGAGCAGCGCGGGGTCCGTGGTGTTGGCCACCTCCATACCATCCATCACCGCGGTGCGGCAGCTGGCCACCGGTTTGGGGATCGGGCGCGGATCCCTTTCGCTGCCCTTGGTCACCTTCACGATGCACGTGCGGCAATAGCCTCCGCTGGTCTTCAGGGAGCTATAGTAGCACATGGTCGGTGGCACGACATAGCGGTCGGCTTTTTCGCGCTCGCCGATCATGCGCGCGGCCTGCAGGATCGTGGTCCCTTCGGGGACATCGATCGAGATACCGTCTATGGTGACCTTGGGCATGGGTTGGACGCCAGTGGGTTAGGCCGAGGTGAAGCAATAGGGCGGCTGCGAATGTAAGAAGCGCGGCCCACGTGGTACCACGATCGAGGTATTCGGGTGAAGGAGGCTCGACGGAGCGACGGCGCGATCGACGAAGGTGGGGCGGTCAGTGTTCTGGGACCATCTGGTACTGGAACCGCAGGTCCAGTTGCCGGGCATCCAGCGTATCCAGCATGGCCTGCGTCACGCGCAGCGGGTGGAGGCTCCGGCTCACGGGCTTTTCCATCATCTGCAGCCATTCTTCCTGGGTGAAACGCTCCGGCTTGTTGGCGAGAACCACGGCGAGGGTGGTGGGGTTGAGGGAGGATGAGGGTTCACCACAGAGGCACAGAGCACACAGAGGATCGCAAGGTTGGTGGTGTGTGGTTGACGGTTCGCCGTTCTGCGACCAAGCCATGCATGGTGCAAGAACGAAAGTGATGATGAATGGCCAGTACCTCATGGCTCTATGATGATGCGTGTTCTTACCCGTTGCTCGCCCCAAACGAGCTTGCAGTTGTACAACCCCGCCTGTACGGTGGGCAGGCCCGCCGCACCCGTCAAGGCCACCTGATGCACCTGACTCCAGGCAGGCAAGCGTTCGCGCAATACCATCTTGCCGCCGAGGTCGCGTACCTCCATCACACCTGCTGTGGGTTTCCCGGCATATTGCACGGTGAAAACTCCCGCGCTGGGGTTGGGATATGCCTGCACCGCTTGCTGCACCACGGCATCAGGTAAGCCCACATTGATCCCCAAGCTGTCGCATACGCTGCCATCCACCGGCCCCAAGTGGTAGTTGGGGTGGTTGGGCAGCGAATTGCTGAAGTAGCGATCCAAGTGGATGCCGTGTTGCTCCATGTTGCAAGCAAGCCCCGGCTCATCGGGGTTGTGGATCACATGTAGTACTTGTGTGCCATTGCCTGTACCGATGTAGATCTTCCCATCGGGGGCCAGTTGTGCGATGTTGAACAACGCTGCAAAGGGAGGAGATGGGGAATAAGTGCTATCCCAATGCGCGATGTGGACCTGTGAAGCGGCCAGATCAGCCGCTTCGGTATCGTACTGGTAGACATCGAACACGGTGGTCACGTAAAGGAAACGGCCGCTGGGGGAAAAGGCCGCTCCGGTTCCAAAGGTCAAGTCATCCACGACCATCGCAAAGTCCGGATCCGCAAATGATCCTGCGCAACGATCGAACTGAAAAACCTCCAACCCTTGGTCGGCCCAATAGTAGGCGAACTTGGTACCATCCGCCGAAAAACAAACCTGCCCTCCATCCGCAGGACGTAACATGCCGACCGATTGTATTCCATCAAACACAACACCTTCCGGACACACCAATATGCGGTAGAACGAGTTGCTGTTTCCCTTGTTGCAGTACACCCACCAGTCCCGGCCATTGGCATGACGCACTGCGGTCAGTTTACCGTAGTTCAGTTCATCGGCGATCAAGATCTCATTCTTTGTGATTACCGCTCCCAGTCCACCCTCTTGGCTCATATCAATGGTGCTGACATAGAGATAGTGCGCCATGCCAGTAGCCCAATCATCTATGGTCGCGTGCAAGAGGTAGTAGATGTGCGGATCCTCGGGTTTGGGAATGATCAGCACTCCTTGTCCGATCGAGAGACCCTCCGAATATTGGCTCGTGTACCAACTTGGGTTCAAACCCGAACCATTGACCATGGTATCGCCCAGGGCATTGGCCACAAAAGCACCGTTCGTGCTGAACAAGAGTTCTCCTTCCGCATTGGTGATGTTCGTGTTGGTTCGTTTGAAGCCGATGTCCCGTTCCACAAAGGAGAATTCCACTTCACCCGTAAAGAAGTCCATATCGATCCCACCAAAAGGCGGTGGGCCATCGCTATCGAAGCCCCCCAACCACAGGTTATTGAGACCCTGCTGAGCACGGGTGGAGCAACACCCGACAAGGACACAAACCACAAGCGCCGCACGAACGGCCCAAGTGGCATTCGTGCGGCGCTTCATGATGCGGAAGGACTGGCCAATGTTCATCATTCGATCACGATGCGCGTGGTGACCCGCCGCGCCCCCCAAACGAACCGGCACTGGTACATCCCAGCCGCTTCGCTTTGCAACGAAACGTTATGCACTTGGCTCCAAGCCGCCAACCGGCTTTGGTACACCACGCGGCCCTGCAGGTCCAGCACCTCCAATAGCCCGGCATCGGGATGCACGGGGTAGCTCAAATTGAACTGCCCGTTGCTGGGGTTGGGGTAGGCCCTCACCCCCAGCCCCTCTCCTAAGGAGAGGGGGGCGACCGCCAACCCCAGCGTATCGCAGGGGCTGCCCGCTAAGGGGCCCAAGTGGTAGTTGGGATGGTTGGGAAGGGAGTTCATGAAATAGCGCGGGAGGTCTATTCCGTGCTGTTCCAGATTGCAGGCAAGGCCCGGCTCATCGGGGTTGTGGATCACATGCAGCACTTGAGTGCCGGTGCCGGTGCCGATGTAAATCTTGCCATCCGGGGCCAGTTGCATGTTGTCGAATAGTGCTGCAAAGGGAGGGAATGGTGAGTAGGTGCTGTCCCAGTGTGCGATGTGGACTTCGGAATCAGCAATGCTCGGAGCCTCCATGTCGAACTGATAGACATCCATGGTAGTGGATAGGTACAAGAACCGGCCGTTCGGTGAGAATGCCACCCCGCGTCCGTAGTCGAACTGGTTCGTTGTCGCGATGATCGGTTCGGAGAACATGCCAGTGCAGCGGTCTATGGGGAACACCTCAAAATTCTCGTAGAAATAGGCGAACAATGTTCCATCAGGTGAGAAGCATACCTGACCGGCATCCGGAGGATGGCCCGGGCCTATGGCTTGCGTACCATCCACTTGAATGCCTTCAGGCGTGACCAGGATACGATGAAAGATGTTCGTATTCAGCTTGTGCGTGTATACCCACCAATCGCGGCCGTTCGCATGGCGCACCGCAGTGAGTTTGCCACCGTTGAGTTCATCCTGTATCAGCACTTGGTTCTTGGCCACCACGGCGCCCAAGCCACCCTCCAAACTCATATCGATCACCGTGTAGTAGAGTTGAAGCGGGCTGGTGGTGGCCCATACATCGATCGGCACGTGGAAGAGGTAATGGAGGTCCGGGTCTTCGGGCTTGGGAATGATCAGTACGCCCTGGGGTATCAATAGACCATCCGGATATTGGCTGGTGTACCAACTCGGGTTCAGGCCGGATCCGTTCGCCATGGTATCACCCAAGGCATGGGCCACGAAGGCACCATTGGTGCTGAACAACAGTTCGCCTTCCGTGGATGTGATATTCGAGCTAGTACGATTGAAATCTATGCTGCGCGCGACTGTTGTAATCTCCAGGGTTCCGCTAAGGAACTGCAGGTCCACCCCACCGAATGGAGGATCGGCCCAGCTCTGCCATCCTCCCATCCAAAGGTTGTTCAACCCCTGCTGGGCATGAGCAGAGCAATATTCCACAAGGACACAAAGCACAAGCGCCGCACGAACGGCCCAAGTGGCGTGCGTGCGGCGCTTCATGATAGGCAACGGGTTCAGCGAACGATCGTGAGCTTGCCGTGGCCCCAAAGGCCCGAGGGTCCTCGCACCTGGTAGTGGTACAAGGCCGGAGCCAAGGCTTCCGTATTCATGGTGTAGCGCAACGTCTCCACGGGCACGGTGTAGCGCAGCACTTCAGCGCCAAGCGCATCGAACACCACGAACACGCCCGGATCGCTCAAGGGTTCCGTCAGCACCAGCGTCGCCTCATTGCTTGCCGGGTTCGGTATCACATTGAGCGTAGCGTATGCTGGCTGCTTCAGGCTCTTCACGACGATACCCTGCTGGAGGCAGAGCAGTTCGTCATCGTATTGCTGATCGTCGTCGATAAGCGAATACAGCGCACGGGCACGGAACACCGCATTGCCCCCCACCATGGGACATTGGTTCGCGATGTCAAAGAGCGTAGTTGCTTGTTCTGTTGAGAACCCATCCACCTCTTTCCCGATCGTGGCGAGGTACACTTCATTCACCTCCTTGGCATTGGTCTCGGTGAGTTCCGTGGCGCCCAAAGCGCTGTTCGCAGCACGAACGTTTTCGGCGGTGAGCACCTTGGTATCGCGCGCCAGCTGCATGGCGGTGGCGTTGTACTCGGCCAGACTGGCCGTGTTCTGCTGGTAGCCTGCCAGCGTAGCCGCGATGGCCTGGCGCTGGGCCGTGGTCAGGGTGCTGTCGTCCAGCTGCGCCAGCGTGGCCTTCACCAGTTCCAATATGGTGCCCATCTGCTGCTGGTTCGCCTGCAACTCGGCGGCCACGGTGCTGTCCACCAAGGCCAGGGTGCCGCGCTCGTCCTCCACCAATTTCAACTGGCCGATCACCTCGTTCTGCATCGCATTGTAGAAGACCTCCATGTCCGGCAGGCTGTCGCGCAGCTCGGGCGCGCCATCCAGCTTGGCATAGAGGTCGCCCTTCAAGGTCCATTTGCTCTGCTCGGTGTAGGGGTCGTTCTCCAAGCTGTCCGCAGCGATGCGCTTATCGAGTTGGTTCTCGCACCGTTCGCATTTCTCCCGCCCGAACTGGTCGCAATAATCAGCGTGGTGGTCGTTGGCGCAGTCATAAGTAGGCCCCGCAAATGGCTGAAACCATTGGTATGGTGACCAAGTCGGAGGCCAAGTATTGCCCATGTTGATCACAATCGGATCCACCCTGAACAACGATTGACCGGATTGTAGGTCATTCACTTCATACCATGCCGTGATCCCTCCCGCCTGCGCCACATCGTACCACAGATTGCCCTTCAGTTCTTGCACGTCGATGATGGCCGTGCCATCCAGGTGCAGGCCCCACTTGTGCTTGCGGATGTGGTTGCCCCGCACATCAGCGCCGTAACTCTCGCCGCTGAAGAGCAGGCCGTTGGTGGTCTTGGTCACCTCGTTGCACGAGATGTAGGGGTTCGCGCCCTTCACGTTGCGGATGGCGGCCTGGCCTTTCTGCGGATAGGTCTCCGCCGCGCCGTTGATGGTGTTGCAGCTCACCTCCGTGTCGTAGCAGCCCAGCAGCTGGATGCCCGCGTAGTTGGTGGTGTTG
>JADLAI010000175.1 GCA_020848295.1 Flavobacteriales bacterium | reverse complement strand
TGATCTACCCCTCCTTCCTCTCCTTCTCCCGTTTCTGGGGCTGCAAGGGATTGTTCCCGATGGTCTTGTACACCTCGCGGTCGCGATGGATGTCGCAGGCCATCCACACCGCCGCACGGAAGCTGCCTTCGTTGGCGACCCCGCGTCCGGCGATATCCAACCCGGTGCCGTGGTCGGGGCTGGTGCGTACAATAGGCAGTCCAGCGGTGAAGTTGACGCCGTGCCCGAAGCTCAAGGCCTTGAACGGAGCAAGGCCCTGGTCGTGGTACATGGCGAGCACGCCGTCGAAATGTTTGTAACTGCCATTGCCGAAGAAGCCGTCGGCGGCGTAAGGCCCCATGGCGGAGATGCCTTCGTCGTTCAAGCGACGCACGGCCGGGGCGATCCGTTCCTTGTCCTCGCTGCCGAGCGCACCGCCATCCCCCGCATGCGGGTTGAGGCCAAGGATGGCGATGCGTGGGGAGACGATGCCGAAATCGCGGAGCAGGCTCTGGTGCAGGAGCCGTGCCTTGGCCACGATCCGGTCCGTGGTGATCGCGTTCGCCACCTCCTTGATCGGGATGTGGCCGGTGACGGTACCCACACGCAAGCCATCGCCCACCAACAACATCAACACCTCGCCATCGCCGCCCGCCAGGTGCTGCAGGTATTCGGTATGACCGGGATAGGCGAAGCCCGCTTGTTGCATGGCATGTTTATCAATGGGAGCGGTGACCAACACGTCGATCTTGGCAGCGGCCAGGTCCTGGGCAGCGGCCTCCAGGCTTTTGATGGCATACGCCGCCAGGGACCCCGAGGGTTTGCCGAATTCGATTGCCAGATCCTCTTCCCACGTATTGACCACGTTGAATTTGCGAGCGACCGCCTCGCGGGCATCGTTGACGCGTTGGAACTGCACATCATCGAGCTTCAGGGCCTTCCGATGATGGCTCACCGCATGTGCGTTCGCGTAGAGGATGGGCGTGAGGTCCGCGTGCATGCGGCTGTCCTCAAAGGTCTTCAGCACCACTTCGATGCCGATGCCGTTGAGGTCGCCACAGGTGATACCGATGCGTAGGGGGGCCTGATCCTGGCTCATGGGTTGGACGGGTGCGAAGTGCCGCGCCCTTACCGGGCTTTCGCCCGTTGTTTGATGAATTCATAAAAGAGCCGCACGCCCACACCGGTACCGCCTTTGGGCCGGTAGCTGTCCTTGCGGCCAAGGAAGGCGGGGCCTGCGATATCCAGGTGGATGTACGGGTGTGTGGTGAAGCGTGCCAGGAATTTCCCGGCGGTCTGCGCCCCTCCAAGGTCGCTGCCAAGGTTCTTGATGTCGGCCACGTCGCTCTTGATCTCCTCGTCGTACTCCTCCCAGAACGGCAGGCGGGCCGTGCGTTCGAACACGGTATCGCCAGCGCTCTCCAACCGGGTGAAGGCCTCCTGACCCGCCGTGCCCATCACGGCCGTGCCGTAGGTGCCGATGGCGCGCATGGCCGCTCCGGTGAGGGTGGCGATGGTCATCACCAATTCGGGTTTGTAGCGTTCGCCATAACTCAGGGCATCGGCCAGGATCAGGCGACCTTCGGCATCGGTGTTCAGCACTTCCACGGTGAGGCCGCTGTGCATGCGGATCACATCGCCCGGTGCGTACGCATTGCCACCGGGGCGATTGTCGGTGGCGGGCACCAGTCCGATCACATGGACGGGCAGTTCCTGCTTGGCCACCAGGGCGATGGCGCAGGCCACGGCAGCGGCCCCGGCCATGTCGCACTTCATCTGGTCCATGCTGTTGGGTGTGGGCTTCAGGCTGAGGCCACCGGTGTCGTACACCACCCCCTTGCCTACCAAGAGCAGTGGCTTTTTGTTCACCGCGTTCTTCGGTTTCCATTCCAGCACACTGAAGGTGGGCGGATCGAGGCTGCCCTTGTTCACGGCCAGTAGCCCGCCCATGCCCAAGGCCTCGATCCGGGCTTTCTCCATGACCTCCACCTTGAAGCCGGACCCCTTGGCCAGGGTGCGGATCTCTGCGGCCAGTTGGGTGGCGTTAAGGAAGCTCACCGGCTCGTTCACGAGGTCGCGTGCCACACAGGTGGCATCCACGATGTCCTCCACCTCCTCCAGGGCCTTGGCGCTCACCTCCTTGGCCACGACCGATAGCTTCTCCATGGTGGGCGCACCCTTTTCGTCGCTCTTGTATTTTCTGAAGGCGTAGGTACCCAAAGCCGCGCCTTCCACCAGGGCGAGGGTCGCCTCAGCATCGTCCTGCAGGCTGATCAGCTGGGCCTCGGTGCGTTTGGCGGCATTGAGCCGGGCCACCATGGCATCGCCCGCACGGCGGGCCTTTTCCAGTTGGGCGGATCGTTGCCCCGCACCGACCAGGTGTACCATGACCAGGCGGCCGCTCACATCGCAAACGGCCAGTTGCGGATCGGCCTGGAGCTGCTCGATCAGGTATTGGCGGTCCCCGCGTTCCAGGTCCAGGTTGCGAAGCTGGCCGATGTCGCTGAGGATGACCAGGCTATCCCGCGCGGCGCTGGGGCGGGTGCTCTTGGTAAGGGTGATCATGGAGGGGCTGGTATGGGAGGGCCGAAGATAGCCGTCCAGGGGTAGCCGATCCGTTGGCACGACCACACGACCGGAAGACGGGGAACGGGGATGGTGGTGCGCGGAAAGGCGATGGTCGCCGTTGCAGGAATACCGTACTTTGTACGGTCCACGGATGCGCCCACTACGAACCCTCCTCCTGTTGGTCACCCTGGGGGTGGCCCTGAGCGCATCGGCCACGCACAATCGCGCAGGGGAGATCATCGTGTGCCACCTCGGTGGCTTGGAATACCGGATCACGGTGATCACGCATACGAAGCTGAGCGCACCCGCGGACCGGCCGGAGCTGGAGATCAACTACGGCGATTCCCCGATCCAGGACACCATTCTACGGACGGACATCGACGACTTCCCGGACCAGGACCTACGCCGCAGCGAATATGTGACCACCCACACCTATACCGGCTACGGGGAGTTCGTGATCATGATCGATGACATGAACCGGAACGGTGGCGTGATCAACGTACCCAACTCCATCGCCCAATCGTTCAGTGTGCGCACCCTCTTGCGCATCTCCCCGGTCACCGGCCGGAACAACTGTTCCGCACAGTTCCTCAACTCCCCGATCCAGGATGCCTGCCTGAACCAGCCCTGGGTACACAACCCGGCCGCCTTCGATCCGGATGGTGACAGTCTTTCCTTCGAACCCGCGATCTGCCTTGGACGGTTCGGCCTGCCCATTCCGGGCTACAGCTATCCAGGGCCCAGCTACAGCATCGACCCCATCACGGGCACCATCTCCTGGAATGCACCGCCGTTGGTGGGCGAATACAACATCGCCTTCATTGTGCGGGAGTGGCGCCTGGTGAACGGGGTGTGGCGCGAAGTGGGTTACGTGATGCGCGATATGCAGATCACCGTGCGGCCCTGTAACAACCAACCACCGGTGATCCAGGCACGGGCCGATACCTGCGTGGTCGCTGGGACCCTCCTCAACTTCACGGTACAAGCCTCGGATCCCAATGCCACCCAAGCGGTGACCCTGGAGGCCCTGGGCCAACCCTTCGAACTGGCCACCTCACCCGCCACCTTCCTCGAGCCGACCGCCGGGAACCCGGTCAACGGCATCTTCAATTGGAACACGCAGTGCGCGCACGTGCGTTCCCAACCCTACATGGTGGTGTTCAATGCCACGGACAACTGGCAGCCTGTGCAGCTACAGGCATACGGAACCATGATGATCAAGGTGGTGGGACCTGCACCGCAGAACCCCATGGCGACCCCGGTGGGCAATACGATCGCGCTGCAATGGGATCAGAGCATCTGTAGCAATGCAGTGCGTTATCTGATCTACCGCCGAAGCGGACCGTATGGTTTCACCCCCGACCATTGCGAACTGGGAGTGCCCGCCTACACCGGCTATACCTTGATCGGCACCAACGAGGGCCTCGGGAACACGAGTTATACGGATGACGCAGACCTGGTGATCGGCAACTCCTATTGTTACATGGTGGTGGCGGTCTTCCCCGATGGCGCCCAGAGTTATGCCAGCGTGGAGTTCTGCGCCATGCTCGATCGGCAGGTACCCGTGATCACCAAAGTGAGCGTAGGGACCACGGACGTGAGCGCCGGGATCGATACGGTGCGGTGGAGCAATGCGTATGACCTGGACACCATCGCCCGGCCCGGCCCATACCGTTTCAACCTGTACCGGGGCACGGGCCTCACAACAGCCACGGAACTGATCTGGACAAGCTCGGTCCACCCCTTCCTCGCCCACCCCGATACGGGGTTCATCGACACCGGCCTTGATACGGAGGCGCAACCGCATGTGTACCGCGTGGAACTGATCGGTCGCGCGGATCAGGCGACGCCCGACGTGATCGGGAGCAGCAGCCCGGCCTCATCGGTCTTCATCGCTACCACGCCGGACGACGAACAACTCACCATCGCCTGGAGCCTGAACACCCCTTGGACGAACAGTTCCTATGAGGTGTTCCGGGATGTGGGTGGGTCGTGGGTAAGCGTGGGTACGAGCACCACCACCAGCTTCGTGGACACCGGTCTGGTGAACGGGCAGGAGTACTGCTACCTGGTGATCAGCACCGGCGCTTACAGCGACCCCTCGATCGGATCGCCCCTGTTGAATTGGAGCCAGGAGGTGTGCGGCATCCCCGTGGACCGTACGCCACCGTGCGCACCTTCGGTATCGATCGAGAACGACTGCGAAAAGCCGTTGAACACCCTGACCTGGAACAACCCGAACGATGGTTGTGCCGACGACACCCATGGGTACCGCATCTACTTCACCGATAGCATCGGGGGGGTCTTCCAGTTGATCGCGGTGGTCGATGGCGCGGAGAACACCATGTACCAGCACGTGGACGGAAGCTCGGTGGCCGGCTGCTACCAAGTGACGGCTGTGGATACAGTGGGCAATGAAAGTGCCTTCGTGGCGGCGGTATGCGGCGACAATTGCCCGGGCTATACGCTTCCGAACGTCTTCACCCCGAACGGCGACGGGCACAACGATCGTTTCGGGCCATTCCCCTACCGCGGCGTGGAGCGCATCGACCTCCAGGTGTTCAACCGCTGGGGCAAGGTGGTGTTCCGCACGGAGGATCCCGACATTGAATGGAAGGGCACTTACCTCGATTCGGACAGCCCGCTGCCCGATGGCGTGTATTACTACCTCTGCCAGGTCACCTATATCCGCTTGGCGGGTAAGGAACTCGTGGAATTGAAGGGCTATGTACACATCCAGGGAGGTAATGCACAAGGCAACGTCCACTGATGTTCACCGGGATCGTTGAAGCGTTGGGGGAAGTGGTGGCCGTGCGGGACCACGGCACCAACCGCACCTTCACCATCCGCGCAGCGATGGCCGGGGAACTGAAGGTGGACCAGAGCGTGGCCCATGACGGGGTGTGCCTTACGGTAGTAGCGGTACAGGAGGACCGATACGAAGTGACGGCCGTGCTGGAGACCCTGAGCCGTACGAACCTCGGCACATGGGCACCTGGATCACCCGTGGGGCTGGAGCGTTGCCTGCGGATCGGCGACCGTTTGGATGGGCACATGGTACAAGGTCATGTGGACACCACGGTGCGTTGTCGCGAGGTACGCGACCTGGACGGGTCGTGGGCATTCACCTTCGATCTTCCGGCACAAGGGGAACTGCTCGTGGAGAAGGGCAGCGTTTGCCTCAACGGGGTCAGCCTCACCGTGGCCACCTTGGATGCGACCGGCTTCGGCGTGGCGATCATCCCGTACACCTTCGCGCACACGACCTTTCACCGGTTGAAGTCGGGCGACCGGGTGAACCTGGAGTTCGACGTGCTCGGCAAGTACGTACAACGGATGCTTGGGCACCAGCACCGTCCGTAACACTTGGATCAGAAGATCTTCTCGCAAATGGCCTTCACGGCCTCGCCCTTTCCCATGGTGTAGAAGTGGACACAGGGGGCATTCTTCGCCATGAGGTCACGAGCCTGCTCGATGCTCCACTCGATACCGAGCTGTTTCACCTGTGCGTCGCTCTTGCACTTCACCAGTTCCGAGGCCAGCGGTTGCGGCAGGTCGATCGCGAAGGTCTTCGGGATGAAGGCGATGTGCTTCATGGTGGTCAGCGGCTTCAGTCCGGGGAGGATGGGCACCGTGATCCCTTCCGCTCGGCAAAGCTCCACGAAGCGGAAGTACTTCGCATTGTCGAAGAACATCTGGGTCACGAGGTATTCCGCACCCGCATCCACCTTCTGTTTGAGGTAGGCGATGTCCACGGCGAGGTTCAGGGCTTCGGCGTGTTTCTCGGGGTAACAGGCCGCACCGATGCACAGGTCCGTAGGGGCGGCCTCCTGTTCCTCATCATGCAGGTATTTCCCTTTGTTCAGGCCGGCGATCTGGCGGATCAGGTCCGTGGCATGCGCATGGCCGTTGCGTTCGGGGATGAAGGAGGGTTCGCTCTTGATGGCATCGCCACGCAAGGCGAGCACGTTGTCGATCCCCAGGAAATTCAATTCGATCAGCGCATCCTCGGTATCCTCCTGGGTGAAACCGCCACAGATCAAGTGGGGCACCGTATCGATGTTGTACTTCGCCTTGATCATGGCGCAGATGCCCACCGTGCCCGGCCTTTTACGGATGCGCACCTTCTGCAACAGCCCCTGACCCCGTTCCTTGTACAGGACCTCCTCGCGATGGTAGGTCACGTTGATGAAGCTGGGTTTGTATTCCAGCAGGGGATCGATCCCTTCGTAGATGGAGTGGATGTCCTTGCCCTTCAGTGGGGGCAGGATCTCGAAGGAGAGCAAGGGTTTCTTCGCCTTGCGCAGGTGTTCAATGACCTTCATCGGTTCCGGTGTGGCACATCGGCATCGAGCCGTCGGCCAGGCTGCGAAAGTAGAAAGGCTCCGACCAAGCGGAGCCTTTCATTGCTGAAGCGGTGCGTGGGTCAGCGCAGGATGGTCACGTGGCCGGTGTATTCCTTGGCGTCGCGCACCGTGGTGAACACATAGTAGTAGGTACCGTCGGGCAGGTCGTTCCCGCGCCAGCCGTTGCGGTAGTCCTTCGCCTCGAACACTTCCTGGCCCCAGCGGTTGAAGATCTGTAGCGTGTTGTCGTAGTACTGGCCGTTCTCGATCACGAAATACTCGTTGGACCCATCGCCGTTCGGGGTGAACACGTTGGGGATCACGATCTCCTCCGGCAGGATCACGAAGACGCTATTGATTGTGTGTTCGCAGCCATCGGCCGTGGTCACCATAAGGGAGATCGGGTATTCACCCGGGGTGGTATAGGTGAAGTTCGGCGACTGATCGGTACTGGTCGCACCGGCCATGCCGAACGCCCAGGCCCAGCCCACGATCGGCGAGCCGTTCCCTTGGGAAAGATCGGCGAAGTTCACGGTGGTGCCGATGCCCTGTGGCGAAGCGGGATCGGTGCTGAAGGCGGCCTGCGGGTCACTACCCACCACGACCACGAACTGCTGGGAGACCCCGGAGCAACCCTCTGCGTTGGTCACCGTGACGGTGTACGTACCGGTACCCGCAGTGATGGTGGGTGTGGATTGCCCGTTGGACCACGCATAGGTCGTATGGGGCTCGAGGGTACCCAGCACGGCCGGTTCCCCACCACAGCTGAAGCCGGGGCCGTCGATCACGGGCACAGGACGGGGAACCGAGGTCACCGTGAACGGTTCGGATTCCAATGAGCAATCCCCATTCGCCACGGTCACCGTGTAGGTGCCTTCCTGGGCCGAGATGTTCTGGCCCACTGATCCGTTGCTCCAGGTGTAGGTGCCGAATCCTGCCGGTGCGTTCAGGTAGGCGATGGCCCCTTCGCAGATGATGTTGTTCCCGGTGATGGTGATCGGGCCGGGAATGCCGGGGTTCACCAGGATGGTGAAGGTGGTATCGTAGGTGCAACCGAAGTTATCGGTGACGGAGAACACATAGTCCTGGGTTCCTACGCCCACCGGGATGGCCGTGGCGACCAAGGGACCGGAGGTCTGCCCCAGTCCGGTACCCACCCAGCCAGCGGAATCCGGTGTGCTGGTGCCCAGCACGGGAGTGAACTGGGTGAGGCTCGGGAACAAGGAGGGGTCGAAGTCGATGTCCCAGCCGCACAGGAAACCGTTGTCGATGGCCCAGTTATCCACGACGGTGAATGTCCACGTTCCGTTGAGATCACAGCCCACCAGATTCGTCCATGGTTGTACACTGCTATACGTTCCGGGGATCAGCGCGTTATTCTCCGGAGTGCCGGCCATCATCACGTTCGGCGTGGCTCCGAAGGCGGCGCAATCGGCAAAGGTGCCCAAGGTGGCCGTTGGGCTCCAGCAATAATCCCAGCACTCACCGATCACCGGTGCGTTGCCGGCATCGCCGTCATTGGCAGCCCCCAGGTACGTGCCACCGCCATTCTGTTGGTGCATGGTCATGCTCTGCCCGGTGGGGCAGGTGATCGAGATGATCAGGTCGCCCATGTAGCTGTGCTCCAAGCTGGCACAGATGCCCAGGATATCGTTCGGGTCGGTGAGGGTGGCTCCCGGAGAGAACTGGGTGAAGTTCAATTGGGAACTATAGGCCACTCCCGATCCATCGGGCATGGTCACCCCATCGCCCAGGTTCACCGATGGTAGGGCCGACCAGGTGACCGGCGTGGCCACCGCGGTCAGGTCGATGGACTCGCCCTCGCAGATCACCAAGGGCTCCACCACCGTGCCGGTGAAATCGGGCGTGGTGCTCACGAAGATCTGGAGGTCCACCAGGTTCGTGTTCGTGCAGTTGTTATTGTCGGTCACCGTCAACTGTACCACATATTCGCCCGCCTCGTCGAAGGCGTGCTGGACGACGGCACCGGTGGTGCTATCCGCTTGGCCATCGTCGAAGTTCCAATTGTAGTTCACCAGGTCGAAGGGATCCGCTGCCGTGGACGCACTACCATCGAAGGTGATCGTTTCGCCCTGGCACACGAGCATGGGCAGTGCCGCTCCTGTGGTGGCCGCAGCGGTCGGTGGTTCGCAAGGCGCGGTGCAGCTGATGGCCGCCGCGAAAACCCCGGTACCGGTCTCGTTGCTGGTGAAGACCAAGGTGAGGCAGCCACCACCGTTCAGGGTGTTCTGCACATTCTCGAAGCTGGCGGAAATGATGCCTGGTGGCGTGTTCCCATCATACACCCCGATCAAGGGTGGGTCAGGGTTCACCCCATCGATCATCCCGTCGTAGATCGCCAGTTGGTCGATGGGCTGGGTGCCCGCCGTGGACAGGTTGAAGGTGAACCACTGCAAGGAGATCGCCGGCCCTCCCGAACCATCCGGGCAGAGGATCAAGGTGTAGTTCTCGTTGTCGCTGTACCCGGCAGCGCCCTCGCCGCCCGAATCGAGCACGGAGCCGGAGCAGGTGGCCGCGTAACCATCCGCTATGGTGACCTGTGCCTGAGCGGCCTGGATGGCAAGTGCGGCAATGACTGTCGTAGCAAAGTTCCTCATGGTCTTCAAAGGATGTTCATGGAAGCGGCGCTGGGCCGGGGTTCCGTTCGCTTTCCGAAGGGGGTCAAACATAAGATTTTGAGCCGTTCGCGGCATGGTCAATTGATCCGGTTCCTGTTGAGCCAGACCACCTTGCCTTCCGTCATGGTACGGCCATCGCGGGTGTGTGCCTCAACCGCCACCATGTACATGCCATCCTCACAACCGACGCCGCTCCATGGCTCGCCACTATTGGTCGTGAACACCAAGGCATTGGACTTCATCGAATACACACGGACCAGGATCGTCCCGAAGCCATCCCCATCGACCGAATAATCGTCGTTGATACCGTCACCATTGGGTGTGAAGGTATTGGGCATGAACAACTTAGGCAGTGGTGTCTCCGATGCTTGAAGCGGTTCCGGCACCATGTTCGAGGCTGTACCTGACACGGGCCCGATCCCTTCTTCCACGGTGGCGGCGGACAACCCCGGCTCTGGTTGTGCCGTGATGGGCTGGTGGATCACTTGCTCCTCCAGATCGGTGATGATCGCCGAGACCACGGTATTGCCGGGCTCTGGTGTGCGTTCGGCCTGGTTGGTCGCAGCGTCCATCGGAATGGTCCTGCGCTCAGCGTGGTCGATGGGTCGGGTAGGAACCGAACGTTCGGCCACCTGATGCGCCGTGTTGGGCGAAGGTTCCTTCTTGGTCAGATCAGGCTCGATGGCCACCGCCGCGTTCTGCGCTGGTTCCTCGGCTTCGGTCCGTGCCGTTCCCAAAGTCGCTTTCCGATCGGTCGGGGAGGTGGGTCCCGGAACGGCGGGCATGGTCGGTTCAGGTGCTTGTGTGGTCGCGACGGTGGCCGGGGTTGGATCCGTGCCCAGCACCACGGCCAGTGTGATGGCCACAGCAGCCACACCAGCGCCCGCCCAGGCCCATGTTCTGGCCATGAGCCCAGCGGCCGCCGGATGCCCCAGCTGGCTACTGATGCCCGACCAGACCTGGGGATCGACGGCCACCTCGTGTCCTTGGAACCGTTCTTTGAAGAGTTCATTCACCCCATCGGCGCCAGGACCAGCCGCCACCTGGGCTTGGATCCCCGCCCAGACCCCGGCATCCACCGGAGCCTCATGGCCCTGGAAACGCTGGCGGAACAAGGTGTTCATACTATCCTTCATGCACGTGTCCGTAATGTGCCACCACTTCCTGTGGCAACAGTTTGCGCAGATAGGCCCGCGCTTTCATGAATTGCGATTTCGAGGTGTTCTCACTGATCCCCAGCATGCCGGCGATATCCTTATGCGGATACCCCTCGATCGCGAAAAGGTTGAAGACCGTCCGGTACCCATCGGGCAGTGCCTGGATCAAGGCCATCAGTTCATCGGTGGTCATCCCGCTCAGCACATGCTCATCCTCGCTATGCAGGTGCTCGGCCTCGGTGAGGTCCAGGCTCTGGTCATAGGGCTTATTACGCCGGATGTGGTCCAAGGCGGTATTCACCATGGTGCGTGCGATCCACCCACCCAAGGGACCATCGCCCCGATAGTGGTCCATTTTCTGGAACACCTTCACGAAGCCATCCTGAAGGATGTCCTGGGCCTGGTCGCGGTTGCTGGCGTAGCGCATGCAGATGCTCATCATTTTCCGGGCGTACTGCTGGTACAACTCCCTCTGTGCCACGGGGTCCCGTCGCACACAGCCCTCCACCAACCGTTGGTCCGTCATGGTCATCCTCGTGGATATGATGCGATCCGCTGCCCCAAGGTTGCCTGAGGCCCGACCGACCGCCACCTTCAAAGGTACGCCAACGCACCAGGGTGCGGATACTGGTTACCTTCGCAGCCTTTTTCGGCCCAGCCCGGCATTCCCATGGACCATATCCGCAATTTCTGCATCATCGCCCATATCGACCACGGAAAGAGCACCCTGGCCGACCGCCTATTGCAGATGACCGGCACCATCGCCGACCGGGACATGCAGAACCAGGCGCTGGACGACATGGACCTGGAGCGGGAACGCGGCATTACGATCAAGAGCAAGGCCATCCAGATGGACTATGCCCTGAACGGGAAGAAATACCTGCTGAACCTGATCGATACGCCGGGACACGTGGACTTCAGCTACGAGGTGAGCCGTTCCATCGCCGCCTGCGAGGGAGCCCTGCTCATCGTGGATGCCACCCAGGGCATCCAGGCCCAAACGATCAGCAACCTGTACCTGGCCCTGGAGCACGACCTGGAGATCATCCCCATCCTCAACAAGATGGACCTGCCCTCGGCGAACCCCGAGGAGGTGAAGGACCAGATCGTGGACCTGCTGGGCTGCCGTCGCGAAGAGATCATGGCCGCCAGCGGCAAGACCGGCCTGGGTGTGGACAAGGTGCTGGAGGAGATCGTGCATCGCATCCCGGCGCCCAAGGGAGACCCCGATGCACCCCTGCAAGCACTGATCTTCGACAGCGTCTTCAACAGCTTCCGGGGCATCATCGCCTATTTCCGGGTACTGAACGGCACCATCCGCAAAGGCGACCGGGTGAAATTCTTCAACACCGGCGTGGCATACAATGCCGACGAGGTCGGCGTGCTGAAGATGGACCTGAAACCGCAGGACCGTTTGGGCGCAGGCGATGTGGGCTACATCATCAGTGGCATCAAGACCGCCAGCGAGGTGAAGGTGGGCGACACCATCACCCACGTGGACCGTCCCTGTGCCGAGGCCATCAAGGGCTTCGAGGATGTGAAGCCCATGGTGTGGGCCGGTATCTTCCCGGTGGACACCGATGAGTACGAGGAATTGCGCGATGCCATGGAGAAGCTCAAGCTCAACGATGCCAGCCTCACCTGGACCCCCGAGGCCAGTGCGGCATTGGGCTTCGGCTTCCGATGCGGCTTCCTGGGGCTGCTGCACATGGAGATCATCCAGGAGCGGTTGGAGCGCGAGTTCAACATGACCGTGATCACCACCGTACCCAACGTGGGTTACCAGGTGACCACCACGAAGGGTGAGAAGATCGACGTACACAATCCGAGCGAGCTGCCCGAGGTGGTACACATCGAAAGCATCGAGGAACCGTACATCAAGGCGCAGATCATCACCAAGGCCGAATACATCGGTGCCATCATGACCCTGTGCATCGAGAAGCGTGGCATCCTGATCGGTCAGAATTACCTGACCACCGACCGCGTGGAACTCACCTTCGAGCTTCCCTTGGGCGAGGTGGTGTTCGACTTCTTCGATAAGTTGAAGAGCATCAGCCGGGGCTACGCCAGCTTCGACTACCACCCGGTAGGCAGCAAGGAGAGCGACCTGATCAAGTTGGACATCCTGCTCAATAGCGAGAAGGTGGATGCCCTCAGTGCCCTTATCCACCGGGATCACGCGCACGAACTGGGCAAGAAGATGTGCAGCAAGTTGAAGGAGCTACTACCGCGCCAACAGTTCGACATCCCCATCCAGGCAGCCATCGGTGCCAAGATCGTGGCCCGCGAAACGGTAAAGGCCCTGCGGAAGGACGTGACCGCCAAGTGCTATGGTGGCGACATCTCGCGGAAACGCAAGCTGCTCGAAAAACAGAAGGAGGGGAAGAAGCGAATGCGCCAAGTGGGGTCCGTTGAGATCCCTCAGCAGGCCTTCCTGGCGGTGCTGAAACTGGATTGAGGGCCGGCTGGACCGGGGATGCCCCCGCCGGATCAGGATGGACGGCATGGGGATCCCGATGCAAGCGTGCGCATTCCGTACCGTGCGCAGCAACGGCGCTGCGGCCATTGCCTTCACGGTGCAGCAGGGGGCCTGATGTCGGCATGCCCGTACAAGCGTGACCCGGATCGTATTTTCGACATCCATTGCTGCCGCCTGTAACTTCCCTTCATCCATCCCGTCCTACCGCTACACCGGGACCCTCCCCCGATGACACCGGACCAATACAATACCGCCGTGGACCAGCACGCCGATGGCATTTACCGGTTCGCGCTGAAACACCTGCGCGATACCGACCGGGCCAAGGACGTGGTGCAGGAAAGCTTCGCACGGCTGTGGGCCAGGCATGAAGAGGTGGATGGCACCAAGGCCAAGAGTTACCTCTTCACCACCGCGCACCACATCATGGTGGATGAAGCGCGGAAAGAAGAACGAAGCATCCGCATGGAAGAACACCACGCGCAACTCCAGCACACGAGCCAAACGCAACCGGACCTGAAGCAGGTATTGGACGCCGCACTCGCCACCCTACCCCCCGTGCAGCGCAGTGTGGTGCTCCTGCGCGACCTGGAGGGTTACGCCTACGAGGAGATCAGCGAACTCACCGGCCTGAACCTGGCACAGGTGAAGGTGTACATCTATCGCGGGCGCATGGCATTGAAGGCATACATCGGCCAATTGGACCTTGTCCTGTGAACGAGCGTATCGACCATAGCAACTACGAGGCCTGGCTGCTGGACCGCCTGGAAGGAAGGCTTACGGCAACGCAGGAACGCGAACTCGCCACCTACCTGCTGCTGCACCCGGATCAGGCGCAGATCGCGGATGGGTTGCCCGTGGTGTCGGCAAGCCATGACACCCTTGACAACACCGTGAAGAACGCACTGAAACGGACGATCCCGCCGATCGGCCTGGTCACTGCGGCCACCGTGGAGGACCACCTGATCGCACGGTTGGAAGGGGACCTGAGCGGTGAACAACAGGTCGCCTTGGAAGCATTCCTGGCGCAACACCCAGCGCATGCACGCACCTGGGCGCTCGTGCAGGCCACACGGATCACACCAGCGATCATCCGCTACCCGCATAAAGTGGCCTTGAAGAAGGGTGAGGTCCGCATGCTGCGACCCATCTGGTGGTTGGCCGCTGCGGCCGCTGTGGCCTTGTTGGTCGTGATCGGCGCATTACGGCACGGCACAACGATCCAACCCGAACAGGACCTTGCACAAGTACCCGCACCAACCCTGCCGGAGGTAACACCACGAACAGCACAGCATGCACCCGTCGGGACCACTGCACCACGCGCCACGGAACACCAGCATACGGTGTTGGGAACCGCCACGCCCGCCAAACACGGAATGGGAAGTGGTCACCTGTCCGGTCGTAGGACGGAGGATGCACCAATGCAACAGGAGCGATCAGAACCGGTCGCCGCGATGGATCCCGGCACGACGGTCATTCCGGTCCAGGACGAGCCCACCCCGGAGGAACCGATATCACCACAGGTGGAAGATCCCGAGGAAGCCATGCTCGCGATGACGGTCCCTACGCCTGTACAAGCAAGTGGTACGCACCACGAGGAGGCACACACGTTGGGAGAGCTGCTGACGGGTACACTGCGCGAACAGGTCTTGAAGACACCCGCCCGCGCTACCGATCCGTTGGACGACACCGATGCGCTGGCGATGGTGGACCGCGGCCTCAAGGCGATAAGTGGTGACAGGGCCGGGTTGAAGGTGCAGCGAGGGAGGAACGACGGGGTCCGCGGGTTCGACCTGCGGCTGGGGCGGCACCTCACGATCAGCGCCAGTCGTTGAGGACACCGCGCCATCCATCCCTGCCTTTCGATCTCCGCTCATCACCGTTCAGGCACCGCCCATCACGATCGCCCGTGGCGATCGTAACAACGCGCGGCACCTCCGCGTCCTATGCATGAATCACCACACACCACAACACCATGAGAACCGTGATCCACCGCTCCCTCATCCTGTTCGTTACCGCATGCACCATTGGGCTAACGCAGGCCGCCGAACCGGTCCGAATGAAGAGCACGAACAAGAAGACCGGCCTGGAACGCACGCTCCAGCGCGCCCTCAACAACCACCTAGCCTATCCACTTCTTTCCAAAGAGGATATGTGTGGCGATGTCCACGTGAGTTTCGTGATCGACAAGGAAGGTCGCATCCAAGTGGTCGAGGCCAGCTCGGTCAACGAGCCGCTCAAGGCCTACGTGCTGCGCAAACTCGCGCATATCGATATCGGCGACAATCCCGATGGAAGCTGGAGGACCACGCACATGGTGTTCCATTTCCGCCCCGAGGGCGCCTGACCTGACATCCCGTTCCTACAACGCGACCCCGGCCACGGGGTCGTTTGTTTTTTTGGGGCAGGCTGTAACCATTGGATGGTGGGGTCGTCCTACGAACAGAACGCACAGCCATGAGAACCCTGTTGATGCTAATTATCCTGCTCGCTGCCCATCGGAGCAATGCACAGACCGACAGCTCCAACGTGAACCGGAACTACGCGATCCTCGAGGTGGACCACAACGGTGTCCATGCGGGGATCCATCCCGAGGATACCACCAAGGCACCAAGTCCCATCGTGATCAACACCAAGCGCAAGAAGTTCACCATCACCTCCGAGGATCGCGATTGGATCAGCCAGGAGGACAGTGTGAAGGAGGTGCTGCGCAGCCTTCGCCGGGAACGCCGCAATCAGTACACGCACTGGAGCGGGATCGATGTGGGGGCCAACGCGCTATTGGGGCCGGACGGGAGTGGGGACTTCCCCAAGGAGTTCGATCACCTGCAACTGGATCAGCCGCGCTCGCGCTTCCTGGCCATCAACTTCATGGAGCAGAAGATCGCGTTCGGTACCCACCACGTGGGCCTGCTCACCGGCCTGGGCTGGGAATTCGCGAATTACCGCTTCAAGCAGAACAGCACGATCCACTTCCAGGGCGACACGATCTCGGCCACACCGCTCGAAACGCCCCAATTCAGCAAGAGTAAATTGCGCCAGAGCGGTTTCCGAGTGCCCTTGATGGTCGAGTTCAATACCAAACGAGCCCCATTGCCCACCGAGGCCGAGATCATCGCCGCCGCCGCCGATACCATCGGAGGTAAGGAACCGCGCTCCTTCTCTTACGACAACAAGAAGAACTTCCACCTCGCTGCAGGCGTGGTGGGCACCTGGTACTACGACAGTATGTATAAGCAGAAGTACCGGATGGAAGGCGAGGAGAGGAAGGACGTGGATAAGGGCGACCATCGGCTCCTGCCCTATCGGCTGGCCGCTTCTGTGCGGGTCGGCTATGGCAGCCTCAACCTTTTCGCCGAATACGCGCTCACCTCCTTGTTCAAGGCCAAGGTGATGCCCGAACTCACGCCGGTCAACGTAGGTCTTACGATCATCGGGTTCAATTAGCGCACCGGTCAGCGACCACGCGCTACGAGGGATCGGACCCGTAGCGGAAGGGCTGCTTCGCGAGGGGTGGCCCTTCCAATTCCGGTGGCTTGTGAAACCTCATTCCGCAAGGGATGGCCACCCCTGAACTCCTCCGTGGATAGCCCCGCCAACATGTCCGATCCACCCCAGAATAATACCCGTTCATCTGAACATCAGCCACTTGGGTAAGGGTGGCTCGACCGGGCATGAAGATCCATCTGGATGCTCGCCCTCGATCGCTCATACATCGTTGCAGCTCAGCCGGATACTTCGTTCCAGTATCCTCAATTCGCTGCGCCTTGCCTGGGCGAACGATGGCTTCGCGTACCCTCCGTTCGAGGTACTTCGTGCCACACATGAGGATCCGGAGGTCGTTCTTCAAGAGGAAGCTCCCCGCAACGCCAGCCTACGACTCGTTGATCCACCGCCTTCCAGATCGCCCGGAACCCCTACATTTGCCGTCCGCTTTTTGCGGGAGGGGTATATCATGGAGCCGCTAAAGGACCATAGTATCGAGTTCACCGGCCTGAAGGACGGACTCCATGAGTTCCGCTTCGTGCTGGGCCAGCCCTTCTTCGACGCCACGGCCGAGGAGGAGTGGCAGGGCGGCCAGGTGGCCATGCACGTGACCTTGGAGAAGAGCAGCACGCTGTTGGTGGTGGACATGACCGCAACGGGCACGGTGAATGTACACTGCGACCGTTGCGATGGCCCGCTGGACCAGGCTGTGAAGGGTGAACAGCGTCAGATCTTCAGCCTCTCAGGTGGTGAGCCTACCGACGACGACGAGTTAGTGAACCTGGACGAGAAGGCTCACAGTATCAACCTGACCCATTATTTCTACGAGTGCCTGCGTCTGGCCCTGCCGATCCGCCACGTACATGCCGCCGGGCAGTGCGACCCCGAAGTGGAGAAGGTGCTGAACAAGCTGATCGTGGAACACGACCCCACCCCCGACCCGCGTTGGGAGATCCTGAAAGACTTACAGAACAAGGAGCGCAGCTCCTAAGTACGCGAAGCCATGCCAAATCCGAAGCGACGTTTCTCCAAGACCCGTACGGCCAGCCGCCGCAGCACCTACAAGGCCACGGCCCCTACGGTGACCAAGGACCCGAACACGGGCGAGACGCACCTGCGCCACCGCGCCTACAAAGTGGGGGAAGACCTCTACTACAACGGCAAGTTGGTGGTCTCCGGTAGCGAAGCCGCCGAATAACGGACGGCCCGCTCGGTCATTCCCGCGCCCCTCCATGGGGAGGACGGGAGAGGCCGGACCTGCCCTCGTGCAATGAGGATCGGACTGGACATCATGGGCAGCGACCACGGTCCTGCCGTGCCTGTGCGTGGCGCCGTGATGGCACTGCGCGAGTTGCCTACGGACGTGCGCATCGTCCTGATCGGTGATCAAGCACACATCCTGGAACTGCTGTCCGCCGAGGGTGCGGACCCGGAGGCTTTCGATATCGTACCGAGCCAGGACGATATCACCATGAGCGACAACCCCACCAAGGCCTTTCAAGCGAAGCCGCGGAGCAGCATCAGCATCGGGTTCCACCTGTTGAAGGGGGGCGAACTGGATGCCTTTGCCAGCACCGGAAACACCGGAGCCATGTTGGTGGGCAGCATCTTCATCCTGAAACCGATGACCGGGGTCATGCGACCCTGCATTCCTACGCTGGTACCGAAGGACGGCGGCGGCGTGGGCGTGCTGCTCGATGTGGGGGCCAACGCGGATTGCAAGCCGGAGGTGTTGGCGCAGTTCGGTCTGTTGGGGGCCCTGCTCGCCGAGCATGTGTACCACGTGCCCGCTCCAAGGGTGGCCTTGCTCAACATCGGTGAGGAGGAGAAAAAGGGCGACATCCTGCGCCAGTCCACCTACGAGTTGATGAAGGAGCAAACCCAGTACAACTTCGTGGGGAATGTGGAAGGACGCGATGTGTTCACCCCGAAGGCCGACGTGATGGTCTGCGACGGGTTCACTGGCAACGTGGTCCTGAAGGTGATCGAGGGGTTCCATGACCTGCTGGAATCCCACGGCGTGGACGACCCCTTCCTGCACCGCTTCAACTACGAGAATTACGGCGGTCTGCCCGTGCTTGGGGTGAACGGGAACGTGATCATCGGCCACGGGATCAGCAACGACGTCGCCATCAAGAGCATGGTACTGGCCACCCGCGAGGTGGTGGTGAGCAAGCTGAACGACCGGATCCGGGAGGCGCTGGTGTGAATGCCCACCGCAACGGAGCAACTGACGCGGCAGTCCCGCAACCCATTACTTTCAGCTATTCGGTTCGGCCATTTGAACGTTGCAGAAGCCGTCATACCCTTTCGCCATACAGAGGCACCTGAAGATGCGCCGCTATTTTTCGTGTGACGATGCGGCAAGGTCGCTGCGAAACGGGGCCTACGGAGCAACCTTGCCGGAGAAGTCGCACGGACAAGAGCAAGCAGGCCGGGTGGATATGGTTGGTGAAAGGGCATGATACCACCTCGCCGTAAGGTCCAGCCCGATCCGCTTGCCCGCCATCAATACCTTGGTCCCGCCAAAATGCGCGGTCTTCATCCCTGTGCCCTCCGTGCCTCTGTGGTGGATCAACCCTGAAACCCATGAAAATGCGTGCCGCCATCACCGCCGTGAACGGATATGTTCCGGAGTACAAGTTGAGCAACCAGGTGCTGGAGACCATGGTGGAGACCAGCGACGCGTGGATCACCGAGCGCACCGGGATCAAGGAACGGCGCATCCTGAAGGGCAAGGACCAGGGCCTGAGCGTGATGGCCATCGAGGCCGTGAACGGCTTGCTGAAGAAGCGCGGCATCGGCCCAGAGGAGATCGACCTGATGATCGTGGCCACCGTGACCCCGGACCGGGTATTCCCCGCTACGGCGAACATCATCTGCGATGCGGTGGGTGCGAAGAACGCCTGGGGCTTCGACCTGCTGGCCGCCTGTAGCGGCTTTCTGTACGCCCTTACCACGGGTGCCCAGTTCGTGGAGAGCGGCAAACACAAGAAGGTGGTGGTGGTGGGGGCCGACAAGATGTCCACCATCATCGACTACGAGGACCGCGCCACCTGCATCATCTTCGGCGATGGTTGTGGTGCCGTGCTGTTGGAGCCGAACGAAGAAGGGTTCGGCGTGATGGACAGCATTCTGCGAAGCGATGGAAGCGGCTGCCAGTACCTGCACCAGAAAGCTGGGGGCAGTTTGCGCCCACCCACCGAACGCACCGTGGAGCACAAAGAGCATTACGTCTACCAGGAGGGCAAGGCCGTGTTCAAGTTCGCGGTGACGAACATGGCCGATGTGAGCGCCGAGATCATGGAGAAGAACGGGCTCACGGCCGATGATGTGGCCTGGCTCGTGCCGCACCAGGCGAACAAACGCATCATCGATGCCACAGCGCACCGCATGGGCCTGGACGATAGCAAGGTGATGGTGAACATCGAGAAATACGGCAACACCACCAGCGGCACCCTCCCCATCTGCTTATGGGAATGGGAACCACGGCTGAAAAAGGGCGATAACATCATCCTCAGCGCCTTCGGAGGCGGTTTCACCTGGGGTGCCATTTGGCTGAAATGGGCCTATTAGGCTCAAAAACGACCCGGCGATCGCTCCATTCCGGTCATTTTTGGCCAATTCTCCCACTCTACTACCTTCGCCTCTCTTCCGCCGGACGATAGCCGCTGCGCAGGAGACCCATGTCGGCCAACCAAGAGCAAGCCCCGATGAACCTGAACCAGATCCAGGACTTGATCAAATTCGTCGCCAAGAGCGGCGTCAGTGAGGTGGAGATCGAGCAGAAGGATTTCAAGATCACCATCAAGACCCCCGCAGGCAAGAAGGAAGTGCAGGTGATCGCGGCTCCCGCCCCGGTCTACGCACCGCCTCCTCCTGTGGTAGCAGCAGCACCGGCACCCGCTGCCGCTGCCCCCGCACCAGCGGCACCCGCAGCGGCGCCTGCCGCAGAGAGCAAGTACGTCACCATCAAGGCCCCGATGATCGGCACCTTCTACCGCGCGGCGGGTCCGGGAAAACCGGTGTTCGTGAACGTGGGTGACGAGGTGAAGCCCGGCAAACCCATCTGCATCATCGAGGCCATGAAGCTCTTCAACGAGATCGAGAGCGACGTGACCGGGAAGATCGTCAAAGTGCTGGTGGACGATGCCAAGCCTGTGGAGTACGACCAGCCTTTGTTCCTGGTGGATCCCGCATAGCCCAATCACCACAGAAGCACAGAGAGCACAGAGGAATGCTTGATAGGCACGCAAGCGATCTCCCCGACTCGAATGCCCTAGTGGAACTTTCCTTCTTCTCTGTGTCCTCAGTGCCTCTGTGGTGAACCAGACCGGAAGCCTCCCATGTTCAAGAAGATCCTCATAGCCAACCGCGGCGAGATCGCCCTTCGTGTGATCCGCACCTGCCGCGAGATGGGTATCAAGACCGTGGCGGTCTATTCCACCGCCGACAAGGAGAGCCTGCATGTGCGTTTCGCGGACGAAGCGGTGTGCATCGGGCCGCCACCCAGCAAGGAGAGCTACCTCAACATGGTACGCATCATCGCTGCGGCGGAGATCACCAATGCCGATGCGATCCATCCGGGGTATGGCTTCCTGAGCGAGAATGCCAAGTTCAGCAAGCTGTGCCAGCAGCACGGCATCAAGTTCATCGGTGCCACACCCGAACAGATCGAGGCCATGGGCGACAAGGCCACGGCCAAGAGCACGATGATCGCCGCCGGTGTACCCTGCGTACCCGGTACCGAGGGCCTGGTGACGGACCTAGTGCTGGCGAAGAAGGAAGCCAAGCGCATCGGTTATCCGGTGATCCTGAAGGCCACTGCCGGCGGTGGTGGCAAGGGCATGCGCCTCGTGTGGAAGGAGGAGGAATTCCAGGAGGCCTTCGAGAAGGCGAGCCAAGAAGCTGGGGCCGCGTTCGGCAACCCCGGCATGTACATGGAGAAGTACATCCTGGAGCCACGCCATATCGAGATCCAAGTAGCGGGGGATCAGTACGGGACCTTCTGCCACATGAGCGAGCGCGACTGTTCCATCCAGCGTCGGCACCAGAAGCTCGTGGAGGAGACCCCCTCCCCCTTCATGACCAAGACCCTGCGCAAGAAGATGGGCGAAGCGGCGATCAAGGCGGCAGCGAGCGTGAATTACGAGGGTGTGGGTACCGTGGAGTTCCTGGTGGACAAGGACCGCAACTTCTACTTCATGGAGATGAACACGCGGATCCAGGTGGAGCACACGATCACCGAGGAGGTCATCGACTATGACCTGATCCGGGAGCAGATCAAGATCGCGGCAGGCATCCCCATCAGCGGCCTCAACTACGAGCCTACACGCCACAGCATCCAGTGCCGCATCAACGCGGAGGACCCCTTCCACAACTTCCGACCCACCCCCGGAAGGATCACCAGCTACCACAGCCCCGGAGGCCATGGTGTGCGGGTGGATACGCACGTCTACGCCGGCTACACCATTCCGCCGAACTACGACAGCATGATCGGCAAATTGATCGTGAGCGCACAGACCCGGGAGGAGGCCATCACCAAGATGGAACGCGCCTTGAGCGAGTATGTGATCGAGGGTGTACACACCACGATCCCGTTCCACCTGCAACTCCTCCAGAACGAAAAGTTCCGCAAGGGCGATTTCACCACGAAGTTCCTGGAGGATTTCGAGATCAAGAAGCCGGCATAGGTTGGCGGGGCCATGAACGCCCGCCTTTCCTCCTACGCCCTCATCCTGCTTTGCGCGGTTACCGTAGCAGTGCGTTGCACGATGCCGCAACGCCACGTGCTCACCTGGGACGTCTTCGGTTACTACCTCTATCTCCCGGCGGGCTTCATCCACGATGATCCCGCACTGCAGGACCGTGCATGGTTGGATGAGGTGATGACCACCTACGAGCCGTCGACCACCCTCTACCAACTCGTGGATGGTCCGGATGGCAAGCGCGTGATCAAGTACAGTTCGGGGATGGCGGTGTTGTATGCGCCGTTCTTCTTCGTTGCGCATGCACTCGCTGATCCGCTCGGCTTTCCGGCGGATGGATTCTCTGCGCCGTACCAACTCGCCATAACGATCGGCTGTCTTGCCTTCGCCTTGTTCGGTCTTGTTCTGTTCCGGAACGTGCTGCTGCACTTCTTCGATGATCGATGGACCGCAGCGTTGCTCCTGCTGATCGGCTTCGGTACGAACTGGTTCCAGCTCACCGCGTGGGATGGCACACTTCTCACGCACAGTGCGCTCTTCACGCTTTACGCGCTTTTGTTGCTGGCAACGATCCGCTGGCATGCCGCACCGAGTTGGCGCTGGGGGGTACTGATCGGGCTGAGCCTCGGGCTGATGACGTTGATACGTCCATCGGAACTGGTGGCGGCGCTGATCCCGAAGCTCTGGGGCATTCAGCATGCCGAAGCTCGGAAGGCGAAATGGGATGCGGTCCGCAAGCACATCCCGCATTTGATCGGCACAGCGGTGGTCTTCCTCATCGCCGTTTCTCCACAGCTGTTCTACTGGAAGTCGATCACAGGACAGTGGATCTTCTACTCGTACGTGAACCCCGGCGAGGGCTTTGACCTTGACAACCCGCACCTCCGGCCCTTCCTGTTGGGCTTCCGCAAAGGATGGTTCATCTACACGCCGATCATGCTGGTCGCCATCGCAGGCATCATCCCACTTTGGAAGCGCATACCCCAAGCCTTCTGGGCGGTGCTGGTCGTCCTGTTGGTCGATGTATGGATCGTGTCAAGCTGGAGCAATTGGTGGTATGCCGGGGGCAGCTTCAGTTCCCGCAGCATGGTACCGATGTACGTGGTGCTTGCATTGCCGCTGGGCGCATGGCTACAATGGGCCTGGTCGATCCGCCCGTTACGGATCGCAAGCGCTTGGGCATGTGGGGCGTTCGTCGTCCTCAACCTGTTCCAAACCTGGCAGTGGTCGGTCGGCATCCTCAACAAGGAACGCATGACCAAAGCCTACTACAAGGCGATCTTCGGTCGCACGGCCATACCTGCGGGTGCCGAAAGGTCATTGTTGGTGGAACGATCCTTGGGCAATGTGGAAATGCTCGTGGAGGAGGATCGTTACCGGCCCACGTTGCGCTACCACGCCACCTACGATGAGCTGCCCGGCGGATACTATGCGCTAAGTACCGAGAACTCTTTCACACCCGCATTCGAGAGCACCTTCGCGGACCTCACCGATAAGGACCACGCCTGGCTCCGTGTAAGCGGTGCCATGTATGTGGGGGAGAAGGCGGATGCCGTACCCACGGTGGTGATCCACTTCGAGCATGAAGGAGGCACGTACAAGTACATGGCGCGGACCTGGTTCGTACCTGCGGGTACGCGCGACGCATGGGTGCCCTTCTCCGTGGACTACATCACACCCGAAGTGCGTTCCCGACAGGACAAGGTGAAGGCCTACCTGTGGGACCAGGACGGCGCACCGATGCAGGTGGATGACCTGCGTGTGGTCGTCTTCGAGCCGACTTGAACGGGCCCTTCATGGGTCGATGTGTGTGGCGCGATAAGCTCCGGGGGTTCCGGAGATCACCACCCCACGCGCGATGTGGTACTCCCGAAGGAGTGCCCTCGCATGCGACACATCGGCCACCCCGATCACATTCCGCCGTGCATACCAGATCACCTGCGGCTCGGTGGAGACCCCGGCGCCGAAGACCATCTCATCGAGACCGGCATTGGCACCGATGAAATGGCCCAATTCCATTTCCTGTGCATAACGCCCTCCGTCCCGTCCGGGTAAGGGGTTGGTGCGATGGAAATAGAGGATACCTGCCAGGCAGGTCGCGGTGATGGCCACATGCGGCCACGGCCTTTTCAATGCCACCACCACCCAGGACGCAAGTGCGCACAACAAAGGGGCGGCCTTCAGCGCGGCGAAGTCATGCGAAGCGTACTGGAGGAGGACAAGGTGATCCAGGAGCACCGGCAACCCAGCGAGCAGGATGAATGTGAGCAGATCCGCAGGCAGCGCACGTCCAACGATACCACGGCGCAAACCGAGGAGCAATAACATCAGGAGGAGTGCGAACACCGGGAGGTAGCTGATGCGGTAGTTCTCGACGATCCGGCGAAGCAGGGGCAACGAGGGTCCTTCTGCGCCGAAGGAACCGCGCACCGCCAGTCGGCTCTGAAGTTGGGCCAGTAAGGCATGGGCATCGATCACCTGGAGAAAGCGCCAAGTCGTGAGTCCGGCCGCTACCAGGAAAGCAAGCCCCGCACAAACAAGGATGGGAACGAGCGGTACACGACGATCAAGGCGCCAACGCAGCAACGCGACCACCAGGGCGGAAACCAGCGCGAACACACCGAGCCAGCTGGTATAGAGCGCAAGGAAGAGGGTTACCGTGAAACCGACCCAGGCCCATCGGGAAGGGGCCGCATCGTTGCGCAGGATGCGGATGGCGAACACGAGATGCCACATCCAAGGGACCTGCACGAGCATATCGCTCATGTACGCGTTGCCATGGAACCAGAGCGTGGCGGGCAGGAAGAGGTAGAGGATCGCGGCGAATAAGGGGGCCTGTGGCCAGGTGGGGGGTACGGCGATCCGCAAGCCGAGATAAAGCCCAATGGCCGTGACCAGGTGGAGAACGATGTTCAACCATTGCAGACCGGCCGTGTTGGGCGGCGTGTCGGTGAGCACGAAGAGCGCATACGGGAGGTCGAAGGCCAGTGGTGGATGTGAGAAATAGTACAGGCCCACCGCACGTTCATTCGGATCCGCCCGGTCCGGCGGGAAGAGCCGTTCTCCTTCGCGGATGAAGCCGCCGGAAGGCATGCCATGGTGTGTGGTGTAACCGTCCACCCACCAATTGGTGAGCGCGATGAGCGTGAACGCCGTGCAATACTCATGGTGAGCGGAGAGCGGGCGGTCCACCAGGGGCCAGCGCACGACCACACTCACCGCGAATGCGAGGAGCAGGGCCAGGAGGTCGCGGCGTGGCATCGGGCGAACTTACGTCGGTGCCGACGCCGCTAATTTGCACGCTCGATGGGAAGGGCTCGTTCTTCGGTATCGGGGTGGTGGTGGCCGTTGGCCTTCATCGCTGTCGCCTGGCTTCTATTCTGGCCAGTCCTGGGGCTCACCGCATTCAGCGACGACCATTCCGCCTTGTGGAACGCTGGTGTCCGGGGGATCCCATGGCGCAACGGCTTCTTCCGGCCGCTCAGCGATGCCAGCTTCCACCTTGGGACCCTCATCTGGGGTTCGTCCGTCGGATGGCACCGGGCATTCAACGTGGTGGTGCATGGCATCAATGCTTATCTGCTGTTCGTCCTCATGGGTCGATGGGCCGGAAAGCGGATCGCGCTTCCTGCGGCGATCCTCTTCCTCCTATATCCCTTTCATCAGGAATCCATCGTCTGGTTGGTCGGGCGCGAATCGGCCTTGGGCGCGGGTGCTGTCCTTGCTGGGCTGGTGCTTATTGGAAGTGGTACGTGGAGCGCTGCTCGTTCCGCAGTGGTTGGTGCGACCCTCCTGGTCGGAACGTTGTGCTATGAAAGTGCGTTCCTCCTGATCCCCATCGCGCTCCTTGTCGCCTGGTCCGGAGTGATCGCAGGCTGGCCGAACTGGCGCATGCTCGTGCTGCCATTGGGTTTGCCCGTGGTGGTTCATCTCCTGTTGCGCTGGCAGTACACCGGACTCGTACTCGGGGGCTATTTCGATGGATTGATCCCGGATGATCCCGGTCGACAGCTCATGCACCTCCCCAAGGTGCTGGGCCGCCTGTTCCTGCCGCCGGATCCCGACCAAAGCACACAACTTGTGTCCGGGGCGATCCTTTTGATCCTACTGATGGCGACACATCCGATCCTTCGCAGAAGGTTGGAGGTATCCTCCGATCGCCTGCTCACCCTGCTCGGTCTCCTGGTGCTGGTCGCATGCACCGTGGCGTTCGTTGCGGGTGTGAGCACGGTCACGAGCGAGAGCGACCGGTTCCTGTACCTCCCCTCCGCCTTTCTCTGCGCCATGGGTGGTGTGTGGCTCTCGGCGATCCCCCGTTCGATCATCCGCTGCTCGGTCCTCGCTGTTCTCAGCGGTCTTTGCTACTGGCAACTACGGCTGAACCATAGGAACTGGATGGCTGCCTCGCGCATCACCCAAACCTGCGTGGTTGGATTGCCTGCAATATATTCGGAAGGGTGCCTGTGGATAAGCGGACTTCCGGATTCGTTCAACGGGGCGTATGTGTTCCGGAATGGATTCCCGGAGGCGGTGGACCTCGCTGGTGGAAATGGCGATCGGATCATCGTCGTTCCGAACAACGTCACCCCGACCGAAGCCGTGGTTCGCGGGGTCGGATTCCGGGGTGCGGTACATCGGTGGCACCCGGCGGATCGATGGTTCCGTTGGAACGGTACGACCTACGTTCGGTCCGGGGTTCAGTAGATTTACGGGAACAGCCACCACCCATGATCCGTGCATCGCTGACCCTCGGCCTTTACTTATTGCTCACCGCGGCGTACGCGCAACCGGTGTTGAGCGACGATGACCTCCCGGTGGCGGGTACGATGTACGTGTACCATGACGTGCCGTATGTGAAGGCAGGTCCTGGCGGTGGCTCCATGCGTTGGGACCAGACCGCGTTGCCGGTGGGAACCTTGCTCCCGTACCAGTGGACCACGAGCGATGTAGCACCCGGCGCCGGTGCGTTCCCAGCGCACTCCCTTGTCCTGAACATACCCGGTGAGCCCGCGCTGTACTATGTGGAAACGGACAGCACCTTCCTTTGGGCCGGTGCCTATAGCGACACGGCCCTGCTGCGTTTCGATCCACCATTGCGCACCTTCCGGTTCCCGCTCGGTATCGGTGATGCCTGGGCCGACTCCGGGATCGTGGCCGTGACCGGCGCGGGTCGCATCGCGATCCGTCAGGTGATCCACACCGTGAAGGCGGATGCCTGGGGCACGCTCATCATGCCCTATGGCCCCATCCAGAACACGATCCGTGTGCGAAGCGAATTGGTCCTACGCGACCCGGCGCATCCCGAGTTCCCCGGTCGGCGCGAGGTGCGGTACGAATGGTACTGTGACCGCACGCCGATGCCCCTGCTGATGATCATCGAGCGGAGTGGCTGGTATCCACCGGACCGGATCCTGCGCTGGTTGGACGGTTCCTGGCAGGACGGCGAGATGAACCTGTTCCGGCCGATACGCCTGCGCGTATTCCCGGACCCCTGCGACGATGTGGCCACGATCGATCTTCCTGCATCGCGTGCGGACCGCACCCTGCTGCAACTCGTGGATGGCACCGGCAATGTGGTGAAACAATGGCTCGCGGAATTCACATCGCCGGAGACCCGACGGCTCGTACTGACCATGAGCGATGTGCCATCGGGCCACTATACCCTGGCCTGGATCGGCACGAACGGTACGCTCGGCACGGTCCGTTTGGAGCGGCGATGAGCCATTGGGGCCGATCAGGCCCCTAACTTGGTATTCCGTTCACACATCCACCCTCTCCCATGACCATCGAACCGAGCTACCACGAAACCAAACTGGCCCTCGTCGAACGACGAGCTCCCGATCTGGTCATCATCCGTTACCACGAGGGTGTCGCCTTCGACAGCGATGGCATCGCCGAAGTGATCGGGGTTTGCGAGCGGATCACCGGCGATAAGGATTTCGGGATGATCACCGTACTGCCCGAACAGGGTGAGATCAACCTTGAGGCCGTACGCCAGGAGCACAGCACGGAAGGGGTCAATACGCGGGTGCGCGCCCATGCCCTTGTGGCTTCGGAAGGTCTGTTCCGCAAGTTGGCCGAGATCCACTATACCTACCACCCGCAACAACATCAAGTGCGGATGTTCGGAACCGT
This sequence comes from Flavobacteriales bacterium, assembly GCA_020848295.1. Classification (GTDB taxonomy): domain Bacteria; phylum Bacteroidota; class Bacteroidia; order Flavobacteriales_F; family PHOS-HE28; genus PHOS-HE28. Next base: position 2,187 of record JADLAI010000175.1, on the reverse strand, counting down.
ACCGGAAGCGGTGGAGTGGATCCGTGCCCGGCTCGATGGGCGTGAGCCTGCGTAAGGCCTACGCTCCCGCCCACACGCCCTTCATGCGCTTCCGCTCCCCGAGCATCTCCTTCACTGCGGCGACAAGCGCCTTGTCGTCAAATCCGCATTCGACGTACAGTTCTTGCTGGGTACCGTGTTCGATCCATTTGTCGGGGATACCGAGGCGTTTCACCTGGGCGTGGTAACCGTGGTCGGCCATGAACTCCAGCACGGCGCTACCCATGCCACCTTGAATGCAACCATCCTCGATGGTGATCACGTGCTTGAACTTGCCAAAGACCTCGTGCAGCAACAGCTCATCGATCGGTTTGGCGAAACGCATGTCGTAGTGCGCCACGCTGAAGCCATCGGCTTGCAGGATGTCGATGCCTTTCGCGGCGATGTTGCCGATATGGCCGATGCTGAGCACGGCGATGTCGTTGCCTGAACGCACCTTGCGCCCCGTCCCGATCTTGATCTCCTTGAACGGCGTTTTCCACTCGGTCATCACACCTTCGCCGCGTGGGTAGCGGATGCTGAACGGACCGTGCTCCTTCAGCTGGGCCGTGTACATCAGGTCGCGCAGCTCCTCCTCGTTCATCGGGGCGCTCACGATCATGTTGGGGATGCAGCGGAAATAGGCGAGGTCGAAAGCCCCGTGGTGTGTGGGACCATCGGCACCGGCCAGTCCACCGCGATCCAGGCAGAACACCACGTGCAGGTTCTGCAAGGCCACATCATGCACCACCTGGTCGTAGGCACGTTGCATGAACGAACTGTAGATGTTACAGAACGGCACCATGCCTTGTGTGGCCATGCCAGCGCTGAAAGTCACGGCGTGTTGCTCTGCGATGCCCACATCGAAGGCGCGATCGGGCATGGCCTTCATCATGATGTTGAGCGAGCAACCCGAAGGCATGGCGGGTGTCACACCCACGATGCGCGGGTTCTTCTCGGCCAGTTCCACGATGGTGTGGCCGAACACATCCTGGTACTTCGGCGGCTGCGGGCTCTTGGGCACCACCTTGATGATCTCGCCGGTCTCCTTGTTGAAGAGGCCCGGAGCATGCCACACCGTGGGGCTGCCTTCCTCAGCGGGTTTGTAACCCTTCCCCTTCGTGGTGATCGTGTGCAGGATCTTGGGACCGGGGATATCCTTGAGGTCCTGGAGCACCTTCACCATGCGTTCCACATCATGGCCATCGACGGGGCCGAAATAGCGGAAATTGAGGCTCTCGAAGAGGTTGCTCTGTTTCAGCAGCGCGCTCTTCACCGCGTTCTCCACCTTCTGCGCGATCGCCTGTGCGTTCGGTCCGAACTTGCTGATCTTCCCCAGCAGGTTCCACACCTCGTCCTTCACCTTGTTGTAGGTGTGGCTGGTGGTGATGTCGGTGAGGTATTCCTTCAATGCACCGACGTTCGGGTCGATGCTCATGCAATTGTCGTTGAGCACCACGAGCATGTCGGTATCCGCGCCGCCTGCGTGGTTCAGGGCCTCGAAGGCCATACCGGCCGTCATGGCACCATCGCCGATGATGGCCACGCTGTGCCGGTCCTTCTCCCCCTTCAGCTTACTGGCCACCGCCATTCCTAAAGCTCCGCCGATGCTGGTGCTGCTGTGGCCCACGCCGAACGTATCGTACTCGCTTTCACTCCGCTTGGGGAAACCGCTGATCCCCTTGTGGATCCGGTTCGTGTGGAAGTTGTCCTTGCGGCCGGTGAGGATCTTGTGCCCGTAGGCCTGGTGCCCCACGTCCCACACGAGCTGGTCGTACGGCGTGTTGAACACATAATGCAAGGCCACCGTCAACTCCACCACGCCGAGGCTGGCGCCGAAATGCCCGCCCTTCACGCTCACCACATCGATGATGAAGTCGCGCAACTCGTTGCAGACCTGGGCCAGCTGGTCTTCGGAAAGGTTCCGGAGATCGGCCGGGGTTTGGATCCGGTCGAGCAAGGGGTAGGCCGGGCGGGGGGTGGTCATGGCGAATGAACAAAAGTAACGGGTTCGGGGCTTGTGGAACGGCGGTTCCCCAAACCCCTCACCAATCAATGTTTAACCCATTGGGCTTTCGCAAGCCGACCTCTATCGTCTAACAAGTGGATGCTGTACAAGCCACTTGGCCACTCCGAGGTATCAACGCGTATGGAGGTAGCGATCGGCTC
>JADLAI010000174.1 GCA_020848295.1 Flavobacteriales bacterium | reverse complement strand
GTGTGGCCGAATGGCGCACGCGACTGGTCGCTACCTTGCCGAAGGGACTGCGCGGCACCCTGCCCAGTGTGAAGGAGATCGAAAGAGAGCTCAGCGAATGAACACCGACAAGTTCCCGAACGTGGACAAGTCGCTCGGGCCTGAGATGAAGTCGACTGGGGAGGCGATCTACTTCATCAAGGACCTGAAGGAGCCGTTCTTCAGGCAGGTGTATGGGGAGTGGAGTATGTACTTGAGCAGGTAGGCCGCCCTGAGCGGAGTCGAAGGGTTGGGCGTGCCGGCTCGCCCTTCGGCTCCGCTCTGCTGCGCTCAGGGCCTCGCCGTCGCGCTTTCCGCTTGTACTCCTCGCTCGTTCCTCGCTGCGGGGTACCCGCTCCAATCGCTCACGCGGAGTGAGTCAGAGCATTCCTCCTCCAATTCTGAGCCGTTCATCACCACTGACTTCTTTGTACGCGGTCCAGCGACTGCCTCTGAACATCACTGTGAATTGTGCTGTGACAATTCCTAATCCACCAGCGCACATCGCTGGCAGAAACCATGACGTGTTAGACAAGAAAGGCAATGAGAAGGTGGCCCCAACGGATGCCCAAAGAAGACCAAGGAAGAACCGGGTGTAGCGACGATTGGGGAGAAGTACTGCCTCGTTCTTTATGGGATGACCGACGTAGACCCCCTTTGCTGTAATGCTGAAGACGAAGGCCGCCAAAGCAAATGTTTGGAATGCAAGTAGCCACCGGGAGATGTCCACTGCTCGGAACGGGGTGAAGGTCTTAACCACCGGAATTTTCGAGACGCCAGTGATGCGAGACTTGATTGTGATGCTGGGCTCCTTTCCAGAACTGATTACGTGAATTGCGAAGCAGTCACCCTGGTTGAGCAAGGTGGGATGGATACGTACTTGACTCGAATCGTGATCGATACGAACGTTCAAGTTGTCGGGAACGCTGTTAGCAATGGTCGCATCAAGTAAAAATCCCTCGGCTGAGAAGTTCACTTGTATTGGAATCTCATTGAACTCCTCTGGCTTTATCTCAACAAGGCCAGTGCTTTCAAACGTGAGCGTGGTCACACAGAGGTTGTCAAGGACTTGTTGGTCGCGCCAGATACGGATTGTTGTATCAGGCGCTGGAAAAACTGACTTCGCATCGATACAACTTGTGTTCACCGTGCATTCAATCTCTCTGCTGCGGTTCTTGTCCTGTATGGTAACGACAACCCCGTAGATGCTCACTAAGAGTCCGATGGCTGCGAGAGAGGATGTTAGACGTTTCTCCATTTCTTCGGGTGTCCCGCCAATATATAGCCTTGGACACTGCAGGGAGCCCCCCCACCGGCGCTCGCGTGTCGCGAGTACCAAGCCCTTTCCGCCTCTGGCGGTCAGTAGTTCAAATTGTCATCGGCCAGCGGCCTTGAACAGAGGGCAACGAGCTCGCGTGTCGCGAGTGCGCTCCATCTAACTTTCGTGCATGTCCGAACGCAGGAAGGCCAATGTTGACGGAGCGATCCACTTTCTGACACTCACCGTACTGGACTGGGTGGATGTGTTCACGCGCAAGGAACTGGCGGAGGAGATCCTGGTGAACATCCGGTACTGCCAGCGACACAAGGGGCTGGAACTGTTCGCCTATGTGATCATGCCGAGTCATCTTCACCTGGTGACACGACGCAATGACGGACCCCTGAGCGAGTGGCTCCGGGACTTCAAGAGTTTCATGGCCAAGCGCGTTTTCCATCTGATCGGGACGCATCCGGCGGAAAGCAGGAGCGGCTGGTTGCTGGAGCATTTCCGCAGGCGAGGCCAGACAAGTTCACAGAACAGGGAGTTCGCCTTCTGGAAGAAGGACAGTCAACCCATCGAACTCTTCACGCCCAGCGTGATCGAACAGAAGATCAACTACATCCACATGAACCCCGTGGAGGCGGGGATGGTGACCGAACCGGAGCACTATCGCTTGAGCAGCGCGCATCCGGATGGTCCACTTGTGCTCAATGGGTACGATCAGGCTGGAGTGTGAACGCACTCGCGACACGCGTGCGCGTGCTGGGGTCCGTCCGCTGTTGCAAGGCTTTGCGAAGCAATCCAGCGTACGACCCTGCGGCTCGAAGTCCAAAGCAACACTGCCCTGTCCTGATCATGCCTTCACCCGTGCGCGACTTCTCGAGCGTGCAGGCGTGGCTCGTTTGGCCGATCGCTCCGAAGATGTTGAGCGCTTGATGCCCGCTCGCAAGCGTTCGGCCAGTTCGAGCTTCACCTGGGTGAGCAAGAACCCTTTCAAGGAAAGGTGCTCATTCAAGCGCTCCCAGCCCACGGCGGTGCCGTCGGCGATCAACTCCCAATCCGCTAGCTGAGCGGCGGTGGCTTTGCGCAAACTGCCATAAGGCGCGGTCGCGATGGAAATGACCGTACCCGAATTCAGTCGTACCAGCAGGGCACCGCGCTTGCTCGTATCAACGTCCGTGATGCGCAAGCCGCCTTCGTGGATCAGCTGATCGAGGTTGTCGTCCGAGCGCAGGTCACCAGTTCGTGCCGAAGTGCGCGTTCCAGGCTTTGATGAGGTAGGCATGATGCTTTGCGATCAGTTGTTTGATGCGGCGTCGCTCACCGGCTTTGAAGCCGTATGCGAACTTCTCCTTTGGCGTTGGCGTGAGCCACCACTTCGCACGGCCGCTGCCCTTGGCCACGTGTACATGCGGTGGCTCGTTGTTCTCGTTGCTGAAGAAGTAGATGCTGAAGCCATCTTCGAGGACCGGTTTGGGAGTCATCGTTGCTCAAAAGTAGTGGCGATGGCGAGATGGTGCGCATCAGCGGCATCATGGAACACAACCTGTCCCGCCTCAGCGGGAACAAGCAGGCGGGCATCCACAGCGGCGACAGCAATGCCGTGCTGCCTCCCTTCGACCTTAGCGAGAAAGTGATCCAGCAGGACCTGTCCCGCCTTAGCGGGATCCGCGAGCACACGCACAAGATCGCGCTGGCGCTGAAGACCGTGGGCTTAGGGGGCACCTCACAACCATCCTTCGGGCTGCGCGAGGGTCTTTGACGCCCATACTTCGTTGCTAGGTCCGTCGCATAGCTTGGGCTATGCTCCGGCCCTCACGCCTCGTCTGGTCGCCAAATCCACCTCGCTCGCTTCCAAAAACGGTTGTGAAGTGCCCCCTGGTGAACATCCAGTTCGCCATCAAGGACGAGGTGGTGTACGTGATCGAGGCCAATCCCCGCGCCAGCCGCACGGTGCCCTTCATTGCCAAGGCCTACGGCGAGCCCTACGTTAACTGGGCCACCAAGGTGATGCTCGGCGCCAAGCTCAAGGATTTCCAGTTCAAGCCGCGCCTCGATGGTTACGCGATAGGTGCCTGTCTTCAGTCCGCCATACGGCGGATTACCAACGTGGTGCTAGAACGGCCTGGCCTTCGGATCGCGTTTGCCGTGCCAGACGGAGAGCACGCACACCTCCTGTGCATTGAAGGAATAGAAGAGCATGTGCTCGCCAACGCTCTTCATACGCACGTCCGGATCCGAGGTGGTTCGCCCGATCTTCGGATGCTCCGCGACCAGTCGCAACGAAGCGCGGTACATGCCATCCAGCTTCTGGCTGTACCTCAACGAGCCGTTGCGGTCGGCCCAGTACTTCAGGATCTCCAGTCGTTCGCGCTGCGCGTTGGCCGACCAGATTACTTACCGAGCAATTCGTCCGCGGCCTTGTTCGCCTCCCGCTCGGTGAGGGTGCGCCCTGCTTTCACATCTTTCTTCCCGCGGTTCACCGAGGCTTGCTGCTCCTTGGTGAGCTTATAGGGCTCCAGATCCGCAGCGTCAGTACCCATAAGCCGGAACGCCTCGCGCAGCAGTGAGGGATTACGCGAACGCTGAATGCGGCTGATCAAACGCTTTTTCAGTTCCACTTCGGACATGGCCTTCGGATTTGTAGAGCTAAGGTACGCTTGGAGCCCGCACTGTGATGACCCAACCCGCGCGCTAGCCGCACCGTGCCCTATCGACGCTGGCCCGACCCGGTGCCGTTGGCAGTTCCCCCTACTTATCCTTTGCCTTCGGTGCCTCGGTTCCCGGCGGCAGCAGCTTGAAGTACGACGCCTTGAAGCGGCCATCCACTACTTCGCCCTGCACCTCGGCT
>JADLAI010000173.1 GCA_020848295.1 Flavobacteriales bacterium | reverse complement strand
GCGGATCGACCCCATGCCGATCAAGGCCGCCATCATCGACGACGAACCGCAATTCCGCGAGTTGATCGCCACCTTGCTCAAGACACGCTTCCCCGAAGTGGAGATCGTGGGCACCGCCGGGGACGTGCCCAGTGGGGCGGCGCTGATCAAGGAAAAGCGACCGGACCTGCTCTTCCTCGATGTGGAACTGGGGGCGATGAGCGGCTTCGACCTGTTGAAGCGGATCGTGCCCTTGGAGCCGTTGGTGGTCTTCGTCACCGCCCATGCGGGCCACGCGGTGCGGGCGATCAAGTTCAACGCGCTGGACTTCCTGGTGAAGCCCTACAGTCCGGAGGAATTCGACGAGGCCGTACAGAAAGCCCTGACGCGGCTTGAGGAGGGGCCACGCCAGCCCGTTCTGCAGACCCTCCTGGGCAGCCTGGTGAGCGACCGGCAGGTGGCCATCAGTGACGGCAAGGGACTCACCGTACTGCACATGGATGACATCCTGCATTGCAGCAGCGACGATGCCTACACGCTGGTGTATACCCGCACGGAAAAGAAACCGATCCTGGTGACCAGACCACTGGCGCTCTTCGATGAGTTCTTCACCGACAAGGGCTTCGTGCGCATCCATCAAAGCCACCTGGTCCATCGCAAGCACATCCGGCGCTACATCCGCGGCGAGGGGGGCGAGGTGATCCTGAGCGATGGCACCAACCTGCCGGTGAGCCGCCGGATGAAGGGGGAATTGATGCGGGTACTGGAGAAGATCTGAGACCGGATCCTCGTCCAAGCCCACCACATTCTCGAACCCGTGGAATGGTGTCGTCGCGCCTGACCACCTTTGGGATACAAGCACCGACCTCAATACGACCACCCAACCAATAACACGCATGAGCCAGACCATCCAACTCGGCAAGCGGTACGCCACGCTTCATCAATTCACCGGCAAGGTGATGAGCACCTCGAAGAACATGGAAACGAAGGTGCATGGCGGCGGCGGTGGTGGGTATTCCTACCAAGGGACGGGTGGATCAGCCCCGGTCCGGATCAGTTCCACCACAGTGGTCCACGACCAGCTTTTCATCCAAACCAAGGACGGGGAAGAGCGGGCCCTGCAGTTGCAGGACTTCGACCTTGCCGTACGGGAAGGCAACATCGTAACGGCGATGTGGGGCATACCGGAAGGGAAGAACGAAGGCCCCTACTATGCGGTCATCAACCACAGCACGCGCTCGCAGTTCGTGAGCGACAAGAAAGTGCGGGACATCGTGCAGGTGTGTACGCGCCCGATCAACATCGACAACAACGCGCTCGGCTGCCTGTTGTTGATCGGCATCGCGGTGACGCTCGCGGTGATCTGGTGGCCGCTACTGATCGCCTTCTTCGGTTATGCCATCTGGTTCGAGTTCGCGGTGGTGCGCAAATACATCAAGGTGCTGAAAGCCACGATCCAGGCGCCACAGGTGGAAGCGTGGTGAGCGAACGCCAACACCTGAACGACCGTGGAATAATGAACGATCGCCGGATCCTTGATTGCTGCCACCACATCCTTGAAGCCACTGTGACGGATGTGAACGGCACCACACCTTCGGACCAAAGAAGATAAAGAAGAACAGCCTGAGGCCCACAAGGGGCATGTACAGAAACCACCAAACTCCACACCCATGAGAACGCCAACCCTACTCCTCACCGCCGCGCTGATCGCCACCGCGCTCACGAGCCAGGCACGCATCATCCGCGTGAACAGCGTGGCCGCGTATGCCACCACCTGCACCACATGCTTTTATGGAACCAACGCGTTGAGCCAGGCCGTCTCAGCTGCGATCAGTGGTGACACCATCCACCTCGAACCATCGGATTTCAGTTATGGCGATGTGGACATCAACAAAAAGCTTGTGATCATCGGGGCCGGGTATTTCCATGGTGCCAGCCCGAACAATATCGGACTCCAGGCCAACCAACAGGTTTCAACGGTCAACAGGATAAACCTTTTGACCAACTCGGATAGCACCGTGATCATGGGACTCCGCTTTGCCGAATACGGCGGTGGCCTGTTCTTCTACACCACCAGCCACATCCGGATCATCCGCAATTTCTTCGACAGCTACGGCATCTCCTTTCAAAGTGGCAACACTGCTGCGAACATCACCATTGCCGAAAACTACATCAACGGAGGCATCAACCACGAGTACGGAAGCCAAACGTTGACGAACTTAGTCATCCGTAACAACATCATGTCCGGGACCATCGGACTCAATGCCACGGATGACGTGGTGACCAACCTGACCGTAACCAACAACACCTTTACCAATACCGGCAACCACGGCCTGAAAAATGCCCAGGTGACCTACAACGTATTCGCTGCGGGAAACATATCCGGCACGAACAACGAAATACACCACAACATAAGTGCAACCGCCCTCTCGAATGCGGACCCCTTACAGAACCCCGTGGTTCCCATGGGCAACGTATACAACTTGAGTGTAGGAACCCACGACAGCAAGTACGACATACTCTCCTCTTCGCCATACAATGAAACTGGAACACAGGCGCGCGGCGCATTCAGCGGCATCTCTCCGTACCGGCTGAGCGGGATCCCGAACATCCCCACCATCTACTCCCTGCAATCCACGCTGAACACCACACCCGGTGGCACCGTGAACGTGACCCTGAGCACCCGTTCCAACCCCTGAGGCCATGCCACGCAGCATCACAGCACTCGCCTGCCTGTTGGCCTTGGGCAGCACGCAGGCACAAACAGCGGACCTGGTGCGCGGGGAATACTGGATCGACCAGGACCTCGGTATCGGAGCCAACACCATGTTCGCGCTGAGCAACACCTCGCAGGTGCCCGGTCTGCAACTACCGATCAGCATGGCCGGTTACGGACCAGGGGTGCATACGATCGGCTTGCGCACCTTGGACGCCGACGGCCTGTGGAGTCTCACCAACTTCACAACGGCCGTGGTGATCGAGCCGTTACCGGCCCCACCGGCAG
>JADLAI010000172.1 GCA_020848295.1 Flavobacteriales bacterium | reverse complement strand
CCATCCGCGGTCCGATAGGCTTTCAAGCCCTCGAAGATGGTCTGGCTGTAATGAAGGACCAGCGCCGCCGGACTCAACTCCAGATCACCGAAGGGAACGATCGTTGGTGGCCTCCATGCACCGTCCTCGAAGTCCATCACCACCATGTGGTCGCTGAAGACACGGCCGAACTTGACGTTGTTCAGGTCCGTATCGAGCACGCGCGAACGCTCCACCCGTTGTGTCGCTATCTTTTGCCCGGTCGTGATCATGGCCTCGCTTTATGGGTTGCAACAAATGTAGCCCTTGTGACGGAGGCAGGCATGACGACCTGCTGATGCCCCACGCATCCACTCATAACGAGGATATCCATGCCGTGCTGAAACGCGTATGGGGCTACGATCATTTCCGTCCGCAACAGGAGGCCATCATCAAGACCGCCCTCTCGGGTTCCGATGCGCTCGCCATTCTACCCACGGGTGGCGGCAAAAGCCTTTGTTTCCAGGTCCCTGCCCTGGCCATGGGCCGGCTCTGCCTGGTGGTCTCGCCGCTCATCGCCCTCATGAAGGACCAGGTGGCCCGACTGAAGGCGCTCGGTGTGCCCGCGCGTGCGATCATCTCCAGCATGACGCATGCCGAGATCGACAACGCCTTGGAGAGCGCCGCCCTCGGTAAGTACGCCTTCCTGTATGTCTCGCCGGAACGACTCGCCTCCGAACTCTTCATCGCCCGGTTGCCACGCTTGCCCCTGGGGTTGATCGCGATCGATGAGGCACACTGCATCTCCCAATGGGGCTATGATTTCCGGCCCGCTTATCTCCAGATCGCCGAAGTACGGAAGATACGTCCGGAGGTGCCCGTGCTCGCGCTCACCGCATCGGCCACACCACAGGTGGCGGAGGACATCATGGACCGGCTCGTGTTCAAGGAACGGCGACTGATCCGCGGCTCTTTTCACCGGCCCGAACTCGCCCTGTGGGTGAGCAAGGGAGAGGACCGGCAAGGCCGCTTGTTACGGATCATGGACCATGTGAAAGGAACGGCCATCGTGTATGTGCGTGAACGACGTGGCACGGTGCGTCTGGCCGCCCTGCTACGACAGCACGGGCACGCAGCGGCGGCCTACCACGCAGGCCTGCCCTTGGAGGAAAGGGACCGCATCCAACAAGCCTGGACCGAGGGATCACTGCGTTGTGTGGTGGCCACGAACGCGTTCGGCATGGGGATCGACAAGGCCGATGTGCGTGTGGTGATCCACCATGGTCCTCCTCCCGACCTGGAGAGCTATTACCAGGAGGCGGGGCGTGCGGGTCGTGATGGACGGTCCGCGTTCGCCTTCCTGCTCACCGGTCCAGGCGATGCCGAACGATCACAGGAACGGCTTGCCGCATCATTCCCTTCCTTGCAGGATGTGCGCAGGGTGTACCAGGCTTTCGCCGATACCCATGCGATCGCGATCGGCTCGGGCTTGCTCGAATCGTATGAGGTCGATGTGCGCTCCTTGGCCATGAGCGCCCGCCTGGCGCCGGTGGTCGTTTCACACGCGCTGAAGGCTTTGGAACTGGATGGTAAGCTGGCCCTGTCCGATGGCGTACGCAGCCCATCCCGCGTGCTGTTGATCGCCGAGCAACGCCTGATCTATGGCATGCGCGTGAACAACGATCGGTACGGACCGTTGCTCGAAGCCCTGCTTCGGACCTACGGCGGTCTCTTCGAGGAGCCTGCCGTGATCGATGAACTCCGGATCGCGAAAGGATTGAAGTGGCAGGTGGAGACCGTGGTCAAACGCCTCCAGGATCTGCATACCCAGCGTGTGCTTTCCTATAAACAGCGAAGCGATGCACCGACGGCCACCTTGCTCACACCGCGTGCCGATGCACAACGCCTGGTGCTGGACCCGGCCGCCCTCTCCCAGCGTAAACAACGCGCCGAGGAGCGCTTGAGCGCCCTGCAGGCATTCGTTGATACCGAGGAGTGCCGGGCCGGTCTATTGATCGGCTATTTCGGTGGAACGACCGGCACACCCTGTGGGATCTGCGATGTGTGCCGACGGAACCGGTCCTACCCGCCACCCGACAACGGAACGGACCGCCTGGCCGAACCGCCCGGCCTGTCAACGGATGCCACCGAGGTGTTGCGCTGGGAGATCGATGAGGAGGACCCGGTGAGATGAAGCTGCCCCACTCCTACTACCAGGAACGCACCGCTGTGCAGGCTGCTTCGGAACTGCTGGGCATGGCGCTGTACACGCGGATCGATGGAGTGGTCACCGCAGGGGTCATCACGGAGACCGAAGCGTACATGGGGGCCGTGGACAAGGCATCGCACGCCTTCGGTGGCCGGCGCACCGCACGCAACGAGGTGATGTACGGACCCGGAGGCATGGCGTACATCTACCTCTGTTATGGCATCCATCACCTCTTCAATATCGTGGTAGGTGGGCCGGGCGAACCTCAGGCTGTACTGATCCGGGCGATCCACCCCTGGGAGGGAATGGAAGAGATGATGCGGCGGCGAGGTACGCCAAAGCTCACTACCGGTGGGCCTGGCACCCTGTCCCAGGCGCTCGGGATCCACACCCGCTTCAATGGGGAGGACCTGACCGATGATCGGATCTGGGTGGCTGACGTGGGCGTGATGGTTGCGAAGGGCGATATCCTGATCGGTCCGCGGATCGGTGTTGACTATGCGGGAGCCGACGCCGCATTGCCGTATCGATACCGCGTTGCACCTTCGCGCCTTCACCAATGACCGGTCGCGAACGCATCGTCTTCATGGGCACCCCCGATTTCGCGGTGGCCACCTTGGATGCCCTGATCGCTGACGGACAGCAGGTGGTGGCCGTTGTCACCGCGCCGGACCGGCCTGCGGGGCGAGGTCGGCAAATGCGCGGATCGGCGGTGAAACAACGCGCTGTGGAATTGGGCCTGCTCGTGCTCCAACCCGAACGCTTGAAGGACCCCGCTTTCATCGCGACATTGGATGCACTGGACGCTGCATTGTACATCGTTGTCGCATTCCGGATGCTGCCCGAAGTGGTGTGGGCGAAACCGCCGCTCGGCACCGTGAACCTGCACGGCTCTCTGCTTCCGGCTTATCGCGGTGCGGCCCCGATCAACTGGGCCGTGATCAATGGTGAGCCGCGGACAGGGGTCACAACGTTCCGCATCCAGCACGAGATCGATACCGGCGATGTGCTCTTGCAGGAGGCGATCCCCATTGGCCCGGACGCGACCGCCGGCGAGGTGCATGACCAACTCATGCACACCGGGGCCCAACTGATGGTGCGCACCGTACACGGCTTGTTCGATGGTTCGATCAGGGCCGTTCCGCAAACGATCGACCCGCTCGCGCCACCTCCCGACGCGCCCAAACTGGGAGCGGAGAACACGCATATCGCCTTTGACAGGCCCGCTGCACGGGTCCACGACCTGGTGCGTGGCTTGAGCCCGTACCCAGGTGCCTGGTGTACCTGGGCCGACACGGATGGCGGTCAGCATCACCTGAAGATCCTGCGTACGGGCCGCACGGAACGCGCGTCGATCATGCCCCCCGGATCGATCAAAGTGGAGGGACAACGCCTGCTGGTGGCCTGTGCGGACCATGAATTAGAGATCCTGGAGCTTCAGGCTGAAGGCCGCAAACGCATGTTGGCCGCAGACTTCCTTCGTGGCACACGTGCCGTTGATGGGAGCCGGTTGACCTGACCCCATCACCTTCCGGTGCATCGTCGTTCGTATCGTTCCCGTTGACTCAACGACTGCAATGGAAAAGGGCTGGGTGCGCCTGAAACCCTTGGTGGCGGCGGGATGCAAGGCCACTTATCAACAAACCACCAATGTTTTCAACATTCTCCGAAGATGCCGTCGGAAACCGTTGACAGGCGCGGACTTCAGGATACATTTGTTCCGAGTTCACAAACAACAACCAACTCAACACACAAACCCATGAGCTTGAACAAAGCAAGCATGATCGAGGCCATTGCTGCTGATGCGAAGATCTCCAAGGCCGATGCCAAGCGTGCGCTCGACGCTTTCGTGACCAGCACCACCAAGGCGCTGAAGAAAGGTGAGCGCGTGGCCCTGGTCGGCTTCGGCACCTTCTCCATCACCAAGCGTGCAGCCCGCAAAGGCCGCAACCCGCAAACGGGTAAAGAGATCAAGATCGCTGCCAAGAAGGTGGTGAAGTTCAAGGCCGGTGCAGACCTGCAGAACAAAGTGAAGTAAGCGGCAACGCGCTTCAAAGGGATCCCTCGCCACGGCGGGGGATCTTCTTTTCAACCCATTGGGACCATGACCGATCAGGAGATCTACGAGCAGCTCGCACGATTCATCTCGCCGAACAAACGGGCGTTGTTCGACCGGATCGCGCCCCTGCGTACACGCCATGTGACCGTGGTGCTGGAGGACATCTACCAGTCGCAGAACGCGAGCGCCGTGGTGCGCACCAGCGACCTGGTGGGCCTACAGGACATCCATGTGATCGAGAACCGGAACGCCTATCAGCTCAATCCCGATGTCACGCTCGGATCATCCAAGTGGGTGGACGTACACCGTTACCGCACCCATGAGAACAACTCCCTCGCCTGCGTGGAAGCACTGAAAAGGCAAGGCTACCGCGTGGTGGCCACCTCGCCCCGCAGTCCGGAGATCACACCCGATACCATCGATCTTGAACGACCGATGGCCTTCTGTTTCGGCACGGAGCTCACCGGCCTCAGCGACGACCTGATGAACGCCGCCGATGAACACCTGCGGATCCCGATGTACGGGTTCACCGAGAGTTACAATATCTCCGTATCCGCCGCGATCACGCTCTATACCGTGATGCAGCGCCTGCGTACAAGCCATGTGGACTGGCGCCTTCCGGAAGAGGCGTTGCATACGCTGAAACTCTCCTGGGCACGCAAGATGGTACATAGCCCGGCGCACCTCGAAGCACGATTGCGAAAGGATGCGCAAGCGGATGCGGAGGATCAGTGATCAACGCGCGGCATGCCATCGCGATCCACACGCGCTGGTTGAGAAGTGTGAAGGACACTGGGGGTCCCCTCCTTCGACCTGCGGATACATTTGGCCAAATCCCTAACAAACCATCCAATGGGAAAAGGTGACAAGAAGACGAAGAAAGGAAAGCGCACGATCGGCAGCGCCGGTAAGAGCCGTCCTTCCAAGCGTCGTGCGCGCGTAGCCGCAGCGAAGAAGGCTGGCGCCAAGAAAGCAGCACCGAAGAAGGCCGCCAAGAAGGCTGCCAAGAAAGCGGCGCCGAAGAAGGCCGCAAAGAAGGCTGCTCCGAAGAAGAAGTGATCCTTCGCACTTGAAAGCACGAAGCCCCCGGTCAATGGCCGGGGGCTTCTGCATGGTACCCACTCATACCCTTTCCCATACCTATCCATCCGACCTGCTTGCTCTTTGTCCGTGCGACTTCTCCGCAAGGCCGCTCCGTAGGTCCCGCTACGCAACCTGGTCCGCGTATCGTCCCGCGAAAGGATCACGGCGCATCTCGTGGCCGGCATTGAATGCGTTCATGGTACCATCACGGTTGCAATCGCAAGCGTGCCCACGTGCCATCAGCGAAATGTTCGAACGCCAACCGGTCGTGCAACCGGTTCGGTCTTCCCTGCCAGAATTCCATGCGTTGCGGACGCACCCGATACCCGCCCCAATGCAACGGACGGGGTACCTCCCCCTCCGCGAAGCGGCCCATCCACCTTTCGAACCGCTCCTCCAACTTCGTGCGATCCTCCACCGAGCGGCTTTGGTCGCTGGACCAAGCGGCGATGCGGCTGTCCAGGGGTCGCGAGGCGAAGTAGGCATCGGACTCCTCCGCGGTAACGAATTCCACTTTGCCCTCGATCCTGACCTGCCTTTCCACCTGTGGCCAGAAGAAGGTGAGGGCCGCACGCGGATCACGCTCCAGATCCATCGCCTTGCGGCTGTTGTAATTGCTGTAAAAAACGAAACCCTGGGCATCGAAGGAACGCAGCAACACCATGCGGCAACTGATGGTGAGGCTTCCCGCGGTGGCCAATGCCACGGCATGGGGCTCCGGCACACCGGCCTGCTGCGCATGCTCCAACCAACGGCCGAACAACGCGATGGGGTCATCCCCCGCTTGATCCTCCGTCAATGATGCTTTCGAATAGTCCGTGCGATCGTGGATCGGGTTCGACATGTGTGGTGATGTTCGCTGCGAAGGTATCCGTTCATGGCTTGTTCAAAGCTGTTGCGCGTTGGCCATGTGCGCAGTCGCCAATGGTCCCTACCTTCCGGTCGCGATGGCGAAGGACCCCTTGGAGCTGAACCCGAAGAACATATTGCGACCCGAACGCGGTCGGCTACTGATCAGTGAACCCTACCTGGCCGACCCCTATTTCCGGCGTACCGTGGTGCTCCTGTGCGACCACAATGGAGAGGGGTCCTTCGGCTTTGTGCTGAACCGTCTCACGGACATGGCCATCAATGATCTGATGGAGGACCTCCCCCCGATCGCTTCGCCCGTGGGGATCGGTGGGCCGGTACAGAGCAGCAACCTGTACTATCTGCACACGCTCGGCGAGCGGCTCACCGGTAGCCAGTTGGTGGTGGATGATGTGTATGTGGGCGGCGATTTCGAGCTGCTCCGCGACCTGCTCACGGCCGATCCCCGCCTTGCCACGCATGTGCGCTTCTTCGTCGGCTATTCCGGCTGGGGCCAGGACCAGTTGGACAAGGAACTGGAAGAGCGCTCGTGGTTGGTGGCCAACGGATCCAAACAGCGGATCATGGATGCGCGTAACACGGACCTTTGGGGTGACAGCCTGCGCGACATGGGACGTGCCTTCGCTCCACTTGCCAATTTCCCCGAGGACCCTACGTTGAACTGACGCGCGTGGCCGCCACCAGCAGGTCGGTGATCACCCCGGAAAGCCGGTGTGCATATCGCTTGGTGCGATAGGTGCCCGCCCATTGCAGCCCCTTCACCGCGTTGGTGAAGAAGAGCTCGTCCGCCGCCAGCAGGTTCTGCGGATTCAACGAACACTCATACACCTTGATCCCGTGCGCAATGGCCAGGTTGATGACCTGGGCCCGCATGACACCACCGACGCACCCATCGCTCAACGATGGCGTATACAACACACCGTTGCTCACGATGAAGAGGTTGCCGGCACTGCTCTCGATGATGTTGCCACGATCGTTCTGCAACAGGCAATCGTCCAACCCCCGCTCCTGCGCCCACAACGAGGCCATCACGTAGTACTGGCAGTTCAGGGTCTTGTGGCGCGAAAGATCATTCACCGGTTTGCGCATCTCGGGCCAGATGTCCACATGCATGCCATGCGCGTTCAGCGTATACGTCGGGTCGTCCAACGCATGTAGTTCGAATGTGAAACCACCCTCGTTGCTGGCGGGGCGGTAGAAGCCGTTCCCTTTCCGGTAAAGGGTGAACCGACAGCGGGCATGGCGCAGCCCCGTTCGTTCCACCAGTTCGTGAATGGACCGCTCAAAGACCTGTCTGTCCAGGTTGCTCGGCAGGTTGATCCGAAGCAACCCGGCACCCGTGGTGAGCCTTGCCCAGTGTGCATCCAGGAACCAGGGGCGGCCATCCACCACACGCATGCTCTCGAAGAGGCCATCCCCGAAGTGGAATGCCCGATTATCCAACGTGATCACCGGTTGATCCCCGGCCATCACCACCCCATTCAGGTTCACCAGTTCCTTCATACCAGACCGTTGGTGCGCAAGGTATCCATCAAGTCGCGGTTCGCCGGTACCAGAATGCCACGAGCACCCATGCTGGTCGCCGCATCCACGTCGCGTTGCCGATCGCCGATCATCACCGAACCAACGGGATCAAGGCCATGCCGTGCCACCGCCCGCTCCAGTAACAGCCCGCCCGGCTTGCGACAGAGGCATCGGCCGTGGTCCGGGTGATGCGGACAGTACAGGATATCGGCCACCGCCGTGCCAGCAGCGCCCAATACCGCATGGAGCCGTGCGTGCATCGCGGCCACCGTCGCATGATCGTAGAGCCCAAGAGCGATACCGCTCTGGTTGGTGATCACCACAACGACCCAGCCCTTGGCCGTGGCCGCCCTGATGCCCTCCACGACCCCGGGGAGGATCTCGAATTGGTCGATGTCCGCTGTATGTGCACCCCGCTCCCGGTTGATCACACCGTCCCGATCCAGGAAGAGTCCGTTGCGCATGGTTCAGATCCCTAAGGAACGTTCGAGCACGCCGAAGTCCAAGAGGAGTTCGGGCCGTAGCGCAGCGGTGAAGAGCACACCGAAGACCGCTCCGTAGAAGTGTGCATCGTGTGCCACGGTGTCCCCTCCACGCTTGTCCATCATGTAGGAATAGGCCAGGTACAGGCCACCGAACAGCCACGACGGCAGATCCTGGATGAAGAAGAGGGTGACGCGGTGCGTGGGTAACATCACGATCTGGGCGAAGACCACCGCACTCACCGCCCCACTCGCCCCAACGGACCGGTAGCCGGGGTCGTCCCGGTGCTTCGCCATGCCCGGTAACGTGGCGAAGATCGCCCCGCCCAGGTACAGGAGCACATAGGCAAGTCCTCCAGGTAGGGCGGTGATCAGGGGGAGCAACCGTTCCACACTGCTTCCGAAGGACCAGAGCACGAACATGTTCACCACCAGGTGCATGGTATCGGCATGAACGAAGGCATGTGTGAGGAGCCGGTACCACTGGCCCTGGTGCTGTACCGCGAAGGGTTGGAAAAGCAGGCGCTCCTGTAGGGAACGGTCGCGGAATGCGGCAAAGGACACCAAGGCGGTGAGGAGAAGCAGTCCGAGGTTGATGGTGATCGCCACGTTCGGTGCGAAAGATACCGACGGTACCGCGTGTACACAGGTACTGGCCCGGTTTCAGCCGGTCGTCCCCGCTCCCCGATCGGGAGGATCGGGTCCAGGGCGATACCGTGGCATTGGGATCGATATGGCCGAGCACCTGGTCAATACCATCTCGCAGTACGGAATTGTCCGATCCGCTTGCCCTTTCTCCGCATTGCTTCCCCGACGAGTTCGTTCCGTAGCCCCCGCTACACAGCGACCTTGCCGTATCGTCACACGGAAGAATAGCGGTGCATCTTCAGGTGCCTCTGTATGGCGAATGGGTATTACAGTGCGAGCGCAATGACCCGTGTACCCGTGGGCATTCGCACCAATGTTCCGATCGGTGAGGGGAGCGTTCGGATCCTTCCTCAATAGCTGTGGTCCCGGATGATCCGCCAACCTTCGGTGTTCTTGTGCCAAAGGAGCGAGAATCCGCCATCCAATGTATCGGTGGCACGCACCAACTCCCAGGCGCCTGTGACCCATGCATGGTCCGTACCGGCAGGCAACACCTCGCTCAGGGTAAAACGCAGATCGCCCATCGCAGCGCGATCCGGATAGCTCTCCTGGTAATTCCTGGTCACCGCATCCCGGCCACAGGTTCGGCCCTTGCGCCCGATGAAACATACGGATGTGTCATAACCCGCCATGTAGGCGATGAGGTCCCCGTTATCCCAGGCCGTTTCCTGCGCGGCCATGACCGCACGGATCGCAGCATCGGGCGAACCATGGTCCGGATCATGGCCACATCCCCATAGCGATATTCCAGCGATGAGGGCCAGTGGCCACGGATCCGCCATTTTCATTCCTGATCCTCGCGGAGGAAGGGCCAACTCTGTGCAGGGCTCAATTCATCGTAATTGAGCTCACCCGCCCCATCGGACCATTGCACCCGCACCGTATCGGGTTTCTGCCCTTTGGTGGCACGTTTTTGAACGACCACTTCCCCCGAACGGCGTTTGGGTCGCTTCGATCCTTTTCCCTTCTGTTCGGTCTTCCCTGCCATGGACCGAATATAGGACAGCCCGCTCAATTCCCGACCATTTCCACCCGGCCTTGCGCTGGATCCCACGAAATGCCTGCCCGGTGTAGGGCTTGGCCCGAAGGGAAGTGCCGCAAAGAACGAAGCCATCCACCTTGCGGGGGATGGCTTCCTGTAGCGCGGGGGAGACTTGAACTCCCGACCTCAGGATTATGAATCATGCGCTCTAACCAGCTGAGCTACCGCGCCATACACCCCATACCTGTGCGAATGGGGCGGCAAATATAACGAACCGTCCTGCCCCGCAAGGCCTCGAAGGAACGCCTTCCTGTTCCATAGCTGCCAATGCTTCGTTGGAGGCGCTGTGACCAGCCGATCCAAGCGCCGTGTCCAACAGCCTGTCCGCTGCCCACCTGGTCAGCAGCCGCACACAGTTGCACGGGGAAGGCTTTTGGCTACCTTGGCCCACAGCACTTTGCACATTCCGCCACATGGCCAAGAAGAAACCCACTGCCCGAGGAAACGGTAAGACGGCACCCGTTCGAAAGTCGAAAGCCGTATCGCCGAAGAAGGCAGCGCCTGCGAAAACAGCCAAGAAGGCCCGAACCGGTGCGGCAGTTAAGAAAGTGGCCCACAAGGCAGCCGCCAAGAAGAAGGTGGCCACCTTGAAGAAGGCAACCGCCAAGAAGAAGGTGGTGGCCAAGAAGGCTGTTGCCGTGAAGAAGAGTGCCCCCGGCAAGGTGAAAAAGGTCGTACCTGTGCCGAAAAAGCCAGTGAAGGTGTTGACCAAACCGGCCAAGGCGTTGCCCGCAAAGACCCCGGAACCAAGGATCACGAAAAAGTCGGCTCCTGTGGTGGTGAAACCCACTACCCCCCTGCCACCGGTACCGAAGGTGGCCCTGAAACTACCGGCCACACCGAAACCCGCACCGATCAAGAAACGTGCGTTGAAGGAGCGCGTGGTGATGGAGTTCTACCTGAACAGCAGTCCCCACGCCTTGTACGAACTGCTCAGCACACCCAGTGGGTTCAGCGAGTGGTACTGCCAGGATGTGGATGTGCGCGGAGACCAGTATACCTTCCTGTGGGACAACGAACGGGAGGAAACGACCATGATCGGACGGAAACTCGGTGAGGTCATCCGGTTCCACCGGAACGATGATGAGGATCCCGAAGCCTACTTCGAATTCCGTGTGCGGATCGACCCCATGACCAATGATGTGTGCCTGGTGGTGACCGACCACGCCTGGCCCCAGGAGGTGGAGGAGACCAGGAACCTTTGGGCCTCCCAGATCGAAACGCTGGGCCGCGTGCTCGGAGCCTGACGACCATACCACCAACGGCCCGCCGCCGTTGATCCCATGATGAGACGCCTGCACCGGATGATCATCGGAGCCTTCGTGGGCCCGCTCATCGTCACGTTCGTCATCGTGCTCTTCATCCTGGTGATGCAGTTCCTGTGGAAGTACGTGGATGACCTGATGGGCAAGGGCCTGGAATGGTACGTGCTCCTCGAACTGATGACCTACGCCACGGCCAGTTTCGTACCCCTGGCGCTGCCACTGGCCATCCTGCTCGCCAGTATCATGACCCTTGGCGGCCTCGGCGAGAACAGCGAGCTGGTGCCCATGCGGTCGGCTGGGATGGGATTGCTTCGGATCCTATCGCCGTTGGTGGTCTTCGTTTCGGGCCTTGCCGTCGCATCGTACTACTTCAGCAACAATATCCTACCGGTGGCGAACCTGCGTTTTCACTCGCTCCTCTGGGATGTGACACGGAAGAAACCCGCCCTGAACCTGCAGCCGGGGATCTTCTACAACGGCATCGATGGTTTCAGCATACGCGCCATGCAGAAGGACGAGGATGGCACCCTGCACGATGTGATCATCTATGACCACCGCACGCCGCTACAAGGGAACAGGACCGTGGTGCGTGCGCGTAAAGGCACGATGCAGCGCAGTGTGGCCGGGGACATGCTGCTGTTGATCCTCGAGGACGGCCATTTCTATGACGAACGATCGCCCACCAAGGACAACGGCAAATACCCGATGGTACGCGGAACGTTCCAGAAGGACGAGATCCGCCTGGACCTGAGCAGCCTGGGACTGGACCGGACCGACCGCGATCTGTTCAAGGATCATTACAAGATGCTTTCCTCCGCACAGCTCGTGCTCATCCGCGACAGCCTGGTACAGCATTTCGAAGAGCGCAACGCCGAGCAGCGCCAGCAACTGGCGAACCGCTTTGCCATCCTACGCGATGCCCGCGACCTGCGGACCACCGGTGGCGACACGCTCGCGCCTCCCCCATCGGAACAGTCCCCGGAACAGATCCGGAACAACCATGATGCGGCCATGAACCTGGTGCGCAACAACCTCAGCCTCCTGGACCAGACCATCATGGAAAGGCGGGGACGTACCGAGCAGATCGCACGGTTCGGGATCGAGTGGCACCGCAAGCGCATGCTTGCCGTGGCCTGCCTCATCTTCTTCTTCATCGGTGCCCCGCTCGGCGCCATCATCCGGCGAGGTGGCATGGGCCTACCGGTGGTCTTCGCCATCATCTTCTTCCTCATCTTCCACATCATCTCCTTCTCCACGGAAAAGCTCGTGATCTCGGGTGTGTTCGGGCCATGGCCCGGCATGTGGATCAGTTCCTTGGTCCTGTTCCCGATCGCCATCCTGCTTACCTGGAAGGCCACGACCGACAGCCCCCTCTTCGATGCCGATGCGTATTATCGCGGCTGGGAGCGGATCCGTTCCATCCTTCGTCGCGGCCATGCGCATCCTGCAGCTATGTAACAAGCCACCCTACCCGCCCATCGATGGTGGCAGCAAGGCGATGCACAACCTCACACGGGGATTGCTGGCCGCGGGCCACCAGGTGAAGGTCCTTTGCATCAGTACACCCAAGAACACCCTGGACCGCAGCCAGCTCCCCGAGGATTACCTGCGCCACACACGGATCGAGGATGTGTACGTGGATACCCGCGTGAACCTTGTGGATGCCTTCACCGACCTGGTGACGGCGGACAACTACAACATCAGTCGCTTCTTCTCCCCTGATGTGGACATCCGATTGATCCGCCTGCTTTCCGAGGAGGAGTTCGACGTGGTGCAGCTCGAAAGCCTCTTCGTTTCGCCCTACATCCCCACGATCCGGCGCTACTCGAAAGCCGCCATCGTGCTTCGATCCCACAACCTGGAACATGTGATCCAGGACCGGATCGCCACGGGTGAGAAGAACTTCCTGAAACGGCCCTATCGCAAGTTCCTCGCGAAACAATTGGAGGCATATGAGATGGCCGTGCTGGACCGCGTGGATGCCGTCGCAGCGATAAGCCCTTCGGATGCGCAACATTTCGCCGAGCACGGCACCCGCACCCCGATCACCACCATCCCATTCGCCGTGAACCCTGCTGAATACGAGGTGGAAGAACAGAAGAAACCGGGCAAGGTGACCTTCTTCCACCTGGGGAGCATGGACTGGCTGCCCAACGAGGAGGGTGTGCGTTGGCTCTTGGCGGAGGTGTGGCCCAAGGTGCTGGCACAACGCCCGGATGCGCGGCTGGACCTTGCCGGGAACAAGATGCCCGATGACCTGATGGCCAGCACGATCAAAGGCGTGACCATACGTGGCCGGGTGAAGAACGCACAGCACTTCATGCGCGACAGGCAGGTGATGGTGGTCCCCTTGTTCTCGGCCGGTGGCATGCGGGTGAAGATCATCGAAGGCATGGCACTGGGCAAACCGGTCATCTCCACCCCCATCGGCGCCGAAGGGATCGACCACACCGAGGGCCTGAACATCCTGATCGCACGTACGGCGAATGAGTTCGCCCAGCACATCATCGCCTTGATCGAAGCTCCGGACTATGCACACATGATCGGCACCGAGGCACGCAAGCTGATCGTGGAACGGTATGCGGATCAGCGGATCGTGAAGGACCTGGTGGACCTTTACGTACGATTGCGCAAGGCATGAAATTGATGATCCTGCTCTCACGGGTCCCTTATCCGTTGGAGAAGGGGGATAAGCTCCGTGCTTATCACTTGATGGCCCGCCTGGCGGAAAGGCATCGGATCATCCTATGCTGCCTGAGCGATGGCCCTACGGACCCTGCCCATATCGAACACCTGCGCGGATTCTGTGCACATATCGAGGTGATCCGCATCCCACGCTGGCGCATCCTTCTCAAGCTCGCCACCGCCGTGGCCTCACGCCTCCCCTTCCAGGTGGCCTATTTCCACCACCGGTCCGCGCAACGGGTCATCGATAAGCTGATCCAAGAACAACAACCGGACGCTGTGCTGTGCCAACTGGTGCGAACCACGGAATACCTACGCACCCACCCCACCCTGCCCAAGACATTGGATTACATGGACACCCTGTCCAAAGGCATGGAACGGCGCACACGTAACGCCCCCTTCTACCTGAGGCCGCTTTTCCAGGCCGAGACCTTGCGCCTGATCCGTTACGAGAACCTGATGTTCGACCTGTTCGACGGAACCGTGATCATCAGTGAACAGGACCGGGACCTGCTTTACCACCCGCTCCGCGACAGGGTGCAGGTGATCCCCAACGGGGTGGACACGGCGCACTTCAGCCCGATGCCGATGGAGAAACGATACGACCTGGTGTTCACCGGCAACATGAACTACCCGCCGAACATCGACAGTGTGCTCTTCATGGCGCGCAAGGTGCTACCCCTGGTACACGCACAACGACCCGATACCAACCTGCTGATCAGTGGAGTGGACCCCAGTCCGGAAGTGCGCGAACTGGCCCGGCAGGACCCACGCATCGTGGTGGGCGGATGGGTGAAGGACATTCGCCACTCGTACGCCATGGCCCGGATCTTCATCGCACCGATGCAGATCGGCACCGGTCTACAGAACAAGTTGCTCGAGGCCATGGCGATGCGTATTCCGTGCATCACCAGCTCGTTGGCCAACAATGCCGTGCAGGCCGTTCCCGGCGAGAGCATCCTCATCGGCCAGACCCCGCAGGACTATGCGGCACACATCCTCCGCCTGCTCGCGGACCCCGCAGAACGGGACCGCCTGGCTGAGGCCGGTTCCCGCTTCGTACAGGAACACTTCGATTGGGAGCGTAGTGCCCAGCAACTGGACGATCTATTGCTGCTATCCACCCAACGCGCAGGCTCGGTCGGGGCGATCGCATCCAAGGTCTGAGCAGTTGGTCGCGGAAAGGGTCGGATCCGGATCCTCATCACCGGCTCAGCGGATGCGATCGCATCGCGTCCCGGT
>JADLAI010000171.1 GCA_020848295.1 Flavobacteriales bacterium | reverse complement strand
CCACGGCCGCTTCCCCGTCGGGGGGAGGCAGTGGGAACGACGGCGGCGCGAAGCCGCACATGTGGTAGTAGTCCGAGGTCGCCGCCGTGGCCTGGTGCCAGCCATCGGCACAATCCAGCCAGGGTGGACCGAACGGGCCCACGAAGCCATAGGGGCAACACGGCCCGGAGTTCCCGGGCAGCCGTTCCTCAAAGGAGTGGTTCGCGATGTACGACTCCTGGCCCGGAGGCGTGATCACCGCGGAACAGGCGCACGCCGGATCGTTCAGGTCGATGAGGCCGTTGGCGTCATCATCGACTCCGTTGTTGCAGATCTCCTGCGCCATCAGCACCGAAGGCATCATGGCCAACAAGCCCCAAGAACTACGGAACATCATCATCGTGAAGAGAGAGCAAAAGAAGCGAGAGTGAGAGAAGCGCAAGTTAGAGGATCATGCGCAAAGGAACGCAAGAACCCAACGAACAGGGCTGAGGGAAAGGGATGTGGGGATGATCCCGTGTTGAGCCTTGAACAAGGGGAGTTCATCCCAACAAGGCGACAAGGGAGGGTCCGCACGTCCCGTGGCATCGACACCGAGGGGCCCCCAATTTGGCCATGCGCCGCCATGGGAGCCGAATAGAGCGATGGGTGGTGTGAACGGAAGCAGCGCATGGAGCGTCGAGAGAAGAACGCGCGTTGTGAGAGGCTTGAAGGATGAGCGATGCCCTTACATCGAGACCATGGAAAGGCGTACGCTACGGATAAAAGACGCGGCAGTCCTCACGAACGTTGCCTGGCCTGATCGGACTCCGGGTCCAACGGCAACTCCAGGATGATGGAAGTACCACGGCCCTCTTGGCTCTCCACCAACATACGCCCCCCCAGAAGCTGCATCAGATCGGCGATGATGAGCAGCCCAAGGCCTTGGATGTCGCGCTCTCCCTCCTGCCCCATGGCACCCAATGCGCCTTGGTCCTGAACACGTTGTGCATGGCGTAGTACCGGCTCTGGCATTCCCAAGCCTGAATCTTTGACCACAAGACGGTAAGCGCCACCCGACAGCACACCGGAGACCACCACCGTACCAGCGCCACTATGGGTCACCGCGTTGGCCACCGCATTGTGCAACACGATGGACAACACGTTACGGTCGGTGAGTATGATGTCGTCCAAAGGCACCCGGTTCTCCAGGTGGATGTCGTTGTCCACTGCACGTTCATGCTCCCTGCTCAAGACCTCCTCCACCAGCAGGTGTACCACCACGTTGCGCGGTCGCAACTCGATACGGCCATCCTGGCGCTTCACCCATTGGAGCAGACCTTGTGCATTGGCATAGAGCTTTTCGGATGAGTTGGCCAGGTCCGCAAGACTTTCCGCCAACCGCTTCTCGGACTCTGGCAGCGATCGTCGCGAGGCACCACTGGCCACCCGTGCGATGAAACGAAGCGGGGTGACGATATCGTGCGAGATGATCGAAACCAGCATCTCCTTCATCTCCAAGGAGCGACGCAGATCGGCATTGGCCTCCACCAGCTCCCTGGTGCGGTCGGCCACCTTCCGCTCCAGTTGGATATTGCGTCGCCGCAGACGGGTCGCGTTCAGACGGATGGCACCGAGAAAGAGCAATACCGCAGCGAGCGTACAGAGCACGATGAACCACGGACGCCTGAAGAACGGGGCCTCCACCGCGATCTGTAGCTGCACCACGTCCATATCCCCCCTGGCCTGGGCGCCCACCTTGCGGATACGCAGCCGATGGTCGCCTTGGGAAAGCCCGGTGAAGCGCAACTCCCGCTGGCCGGTGGGCATGGAGGTCCAATGATCCTCTTGTTCTCCGAAAGCATACTCCAGGCGTACGTTCTCGGGATCACCCCAGTAAGCGATGGAAAGTGTCACGACCAACTCGCGATGCCCCCAGGGCAAACGGATACTGCCGTTCGGCTGACGTTCGCCGTTCACCAGCACGGACTCCAGATGGATATCCTGGTGCGGATAGGCATCAGGAATGGTTCCGGGCCTGAACCAGACCAGGCCATCCATGGTGGGTAACGAAGCCCATCCGCTCCGGGTTCGTACATAGGAAGGTGAACAACCGCCGTTGAACTCGGCGTTATTGATGCCCGCCTTCTTGCCGTAATAGGCATAGAAAGTACGTTGCGTGGTGTCCCGGGTCCAAGCCTCCAGATCGGTCAACTTCACCCGGAACAGGCCTTGGTTGGTGCTCATCCAGAGGAATCCCGCCTCATCCGGCATGAAAGAATGCACGTGAGAAAGAAAGCCCTGCTCATCCTGTGGAAGACGGTAGATGTGTCCATCGGGCCGCACCATGTAAGCCCCACCGCCGTAGGATCCAACGAACACATTCCCATCGACGACCTCCAGGGTCCGGGCACAGATGCGTTCCAATCCTTTCACCGGTTCCCAACCACCCTGTTCCACGGCGCGGAACACACCGATACAAGAGGCCATCCACAATTCGCCCTTCGGGGTGCGGCAGAGCGAAGTAGGCCTGGCGGAAAGATCACCTACGGCAAGCGGATGCGTCAAGGTGATGACGCTATCGACGGCCTGGTGCACCCCGTTGCCTGCTCCGACCCACACCACCCCCTTCTCCTCCAGAAAGCACAACGGACGTATACCCACCCGCAACACTTTCTCCTGTTGGGTGCTCCGATCGAATCGGAAAAGCGTATCGCCCCGACCATACCAGTAGCGATCCTGACCATCGCGCAGTACAGCGTTCTCATTGAACCCCTTGATCGCGGCATGCTCACCCGTGCAACCGTCCGCGCCGAAAAGCCTGGAACCTCGGCGCGTACTGGTGATCACCTCGTCCTCCCCGAACGAAGCCTGTGCATTGTAGGCGTTGTTCACCCCTTCAGAAATGCCCTCGCAGAGCAAGCTGCGCATGCGCTGCCTCCGGAAGATGAAGAGGCCCTTGGTATCGGTGCCCACAGCAAGCGCATCCGATCCATCCAGCCAGATCAGGTCGCCCACCTTCTGTCCTTCCGGCAGATCCACCGCGATGTGCTTGGCGTTAAGGGCGCTTCCATCGGCCTCGGCCTTGAGCACATACAGCCGGTCCCCGATCACCAGTGTGGTCCGATCACCCTGCGTATCCCAGAACAGACGCCACGTCAATTGCCCCTTGCGCACCTCGGGTGCAGGCAGCCCTCGGGTCACCACCGGGTACACCTTTCCTTCATCCACCACCAAGCGGTAGAAGGCACCCATGGAATCCAGGACGAAGACATGGCCACCGGTCATGAAGATGTGCGCGGACCGCCCCATGGGCACCTTGATCCTGCGCAGAAGCCGAGTATCCTGGTATACCAGTACCTCGTTATCGGCCCGCAAGCACCAACGTCCCTCGGACAAGGGCACGCTGCGCACCACGAATGGCCACTCTTCCTTCAGTGGCATCGCCGAATCGGGGTCCATGACCTTGACGGCCAATGCCGCCGTACCGATGGCCCCGGAGAATCGGGAAGCGTACTGCCGGGTCGGTGCATCGCCGGTTATGGAAAGTAACGTCTCCTGGCGGTAGAGGAACTGTCTACAGCCAGCGTCGCGAACCACGAAATCGCCCTCCGTGGTGGGTTGGATCTCCAATACCCGGGAAGGCTTCATTCCTTCCGCAGAAGGGATACCGAGTTGCTTGAAATGATGACCATCGAACCGGACCAGACCACCTTCGGTACCGATGAGGAGGGCACCCCAGCGGTCGCGCACCATCACATGCACCCGGTTCTGGAGCAGGCCGTTCTCGGACATGTATTGCTCCCGATGCCAGGTCTCTTGCGCGTTCAAGGGCTTTGACCAGGTCGCAACGAGCGCCAATACCCCGAACGCGTACCGAAGAGTGGCGGTGCGGAGCCGGTTCATGAAGGGGAGGACCGGTGCAGCACGACCAGTGTCTGAAGGTCGATGAGGTTGGACACCCCGAGCTTATCGAACAGGCGTGCCTTATACGTGGCCACGGTGGAAGGTTGTACACCAAGCCTCGCCGAGATCTCCTTCACCCCTTTGCCTTCGAGCAGGTCCTCCATCACGGCGATCTCGCGATCCGAGAGCTGGCTGAACGGATCGCGGATGCTCTCGGACTTCTTCTCCAGGAATTGCATCTCGGTGCGTGGACTCATGTACTCGAACCCCTGCAGTACGCGTCGGATGGCACGGACCACTTCCTCTTCGCTGCTTTCCTTGCTCAGGTAGCCCACTCCACCCAGGGCCAGCACCCGTTGCGCGTACACCGCCTCGGAGCGCATGCTATACACCAACACCCGCATCGCAGGGTGCTCCTTGCAGATACGCTCCAAATGGTCCAATGCGCTACCGTCAGTCATTTGCAGATCGAGGATGAGCAGATCGGGCACCCATTCGCTCAGGAGCGCATGCAATTCCTTGATGCTGGCGGCCTCCTTGATGGCTGATGCCTTGAACTGATCGTGGATGAGGTCCTGAAGACCACGCCGTACGATCATGTGGTCATCCGCGATCAGGAACCGATTGGTTCCTTGTAACGCCTGCTGCTCCATGCTTCAGATTTCGGGATACGTGGCAAAAATTCTACAAATCGTCCGGATGAGACGCGGCTAATTTTGGCACGAATTCTCGGTGAGAGGAGGATTCAAACTTATCGGTTCCTGTTCGAGTTTCCATTTCGGTGTGTGGATAGTCAAGAGAGAGGCTGATCCGCACGACCCCCCGGAGGAAACCCTCGCCAGGAGTTTTGCCGAAGTCCTGCCTCCGGGTCATGGGGCGTTGAGAGCGCCAGAGAGACCATTGACCCGGAGGTGGACCGGCCTAAAGGTAACGGATCGGCCTTTAGATCACAAGCACTATCTAACGACAGTCCTACCCTTTTGAAGGGGATGTTCGACGCGGAGGCAGGACCCGTCGGACCCCAAAGGGCCGCAGCAGGGCCCGATCATATCCAACTGCCTGAGCATCCGGCAGAATGGCATGGTCAGGCCACACCACTGCCCCCGCAACGGGTAACGATCGATGTGCCTAAAAAGGACCATTGGGTGATGAACATTGGTGCGTGAATGTCGGATACCTCGTACATTTCGCACCTCTCAGTTCTCTCACTCTCTTGATCCGATCACATTTCCTTCCGGCGGGCATTGCCGCCTTATTCGTGCTATCCACCCTGGTGGGAGCTGGCCCTGCGCCCCATGCACCAGGGGATCGAGCGGCTGCCATGGGCATGGTCACGGACAGTGCCATGGTGGTCAGCGCACACCCATTGGCCACGGCCGTCGGCGTCTCGGTGCTGCAACAGGGGGGCAACGCGGTGGATGCTGCGGTGGCCGTTCATTGGGCGTTGTCCGTGGTGGCCCCCTGGGCTGGCAACATCGGCGGTGGTGGCCTTCTGGTGATCCGCGATGCCGACGGTACCGTACATACGTTGGACTTCCGCGAGACCGCACCAGCAGCAGCAAGCCGTGACATGTATCTGGATACGGCCGGGCACCCGATCAACAACCTCAGCCTCATTGGCCATCGGGCCGTGGGCGTACCGGGAAGTGTGGTCGGCCTCTTCGCGGTTCACGACAGCCTTGGCAGGCTTCCAATGGCTCGATTGATCCAGCCGTCGATCGATCTGGCCATAGCGGGTTTTCCACTGACGGAGCTTGAGGCCCATGAGCTGAACGCGAAGCTGGCGAGCATCCAAAGTGCAAGCACGAAGCCCAACGCCTATGGGGCCAAGAGCAACTGGATCGCGGGAGACACGCTAAGGCTCCCGGAACTGGCTCGAACGTTGGAGCGGATCCGTGATGGCGGTAGTGCCGAGTTCTATCGTGGCCACACGGCCGACCTGATCGTGGCCGAGATGCTACGGGGAGGTGGCCTGATCGACCACGAGGACCTGGCCGGATACCGGCCGGTGTGGCGAGAGCCGATCACAGGCACCTACCGCGACCTGGAGATCATCAGCATGGGTCCTCCATCGAGTGGTGGGATCGTGCTGATCCAAGCGTTGAAGGCCATCGAGCAGGCGAACATCCGCGTCTCGGGCTGGCAGAAAGCGGCCACCATACACCGCATGGTGGAGGCCGAGCGCAGGGCCTTCGCGGATCGGGCCTTTCTGCTGGGCGATCCGGATTTCGTGCGGATCCCTGTGGATCGCCTGGTATCCGAAGATTACGTAGCCGAGCGCATGGCCGATTTCCAAGAGCTCCGGGCCACGCCCAGTTCAAGTGTACACGCCGGGGACCCCTTGGCCGAATCGGAACATACCACGCACTTCTCCATCGTGGACGAAGAAGGCAATGCGGTATCGTGCACCACCACCTTGAACGGATCCTATGGATCAGGGGTGGTGGTCGGTGGAGCGGGTTTCGTGCTGAACAACGAAATGGACGACTTCAGCATCGGCTGCAACACGCCGAACCGGTATGGGCTGGTGGGTAGCACGGCGAACGCGATCGAACCGGGCAAGCGGATGCTCTCCTCGATGGCACCGACCATCGTGACCAAACGAGGGC
The DNA here is from genome assembly GCA_020848295.1 of Flavobacteriales bacterium. GTDB lineage: Bacteria > Bacteroidota > Bacteroidia > Flavobacteriales_F > PHOS-HE28 > PHOS-HE28. The sequence goes on along the minus strand of JADLAI010000171.1, from coordinate 6,946 downwards.
AACTCTTCATGGTGCTGGGTAGTCCCGGTGGGGCCACCATTCCCACCTCCGTGCTCCAGACGTTGGTGAACGTGGTGGACCATGGCATGACGGCCAAACAGGCCGTTACCGCGCCGCGTTTCCATCACCAGTGGAAACCGGACACGATCCGGGTGGAGGCCAAGGCGATCAGTCCAGAGGACAGCCTTGCCTTGGTGCGGATGGGGCATCGGTTCAAAGTGCGGGCACCGATCGGGCGTGTGGATGCGATCCTGGTACTGCCTGACGGTCGGCTGGAAGCCGGTTCCGATCCTCGAGGCGACGACTCGGCTGCGGGGTACTGACCCCACACCGGACTCAGCAGAGTGCTGTTCACCTCGGCAGTGTCAGTGTGGTATCCCAGAAGTTCATGAACATCTCCGACCTTCTTTCGCCTTCCTGCCGCGTTGGAGCATTTCGCCGTAGCACCCGCTACGCCGTGCCTATTCAGCCTTGCATGAAGGCGAAATAGGCGCAGATCTTCAGTCATACCCATTCGCACGATGAAGTAGGCCGATCGACCCGGTCTATCTCCGCATGACTTCTCCGTCGTGATCGTTCCGTAGCACCGGCCTTCGGTTGCTTCGTTCCTGGCGGTCCACGCCTTCGGCCCTACAACAGATCCCTCGGATCCTGTGAAAAATAATCGCGTAATCACGGCCGCTGTTGCATGTCCAAATGGTTTGAATGGTCCATGCGGTCCTGGTAAGCGGAACCATCCGATACGGTGGCCCGAATGGCCACCATCCTCCAACTTGGAAAGGCCCCAGAACACCAACGGGCCATCGTACGAACGATGACCCGCCGGCTCCCCTGGTCCCTACCCTACCTACTTCGACAAGACCTTGAATTCGGTACGTCGGTTGCGTTGGTGTTGATCCTCGGAACACTGGTCGCAAGCACAAGGTTCACTGGGTTGGCTTTCGCCATAACCCTTGCTGGTGATCCGATCCTTGGGCACGCCTTTGCTGATGATGTAGTCCACCGCGCTCTTGGCGCGCTTCTGCGACAAGGTGAGGTTGTAGGCATCCTTTCCTCGACAGTCGGTGTGTGAACTGAGTTCGATCTTCACCGTTGGGTTGTCCTGCAGGGTGGCCACCAACTTGTCCAGCTCCAATGCCGCATCGGGCCTGATGTTCGACTTGTTGTAGTCGTAGAAGATGTTCTCCAGGCGTACCACCTGATCCACCTCGAGCGGGAAGAGCTTGAAGTCGTTGGTGATCACACCGTTCGGTTTCCCCTTGGTGGAGATCCGAGCGCTCTGCTTGAAGAATCCTTCCTTCTCGACTTTAAGGCGGTAATCCGATTCGGGTTTGAGAGCGAACGCATACTTGCCCGAAGCGTCGGTGAGAACGGACTCGATCAGGTTGCCTTGCGCATCCAGGAGCTCCACCTTCACGCCCTCCAAGGGTGCGCCTGTATCACCATTACTCACGATGCCCTCCGCAGCATAGTCATACTTCTGCATCTCCACCACGATGTTCTCCAGATCGTCCTCGTTGGTGCTCACGTTCACCACTTGTTGGAAGTAGCCGTTCCTGTTCACGACGAGCACATACTTGTCCTGGTACGGTGTTTCCACCTTGAACTTGCCTCCGGGGAGCGCTTCCACCTTGACACGGTCCATGAACCGGCCATCCGCATCCTTCAGTTGAATGCTGGCACCTTCGATGGGGATCTTGGTCTCCTTATCGATGACGATACCGGCGAGATACACCGTTGGTGGACGGATGGTACAGCCGTAGATATCGTCACTACCCTGACCGCCTGGCCTGTCACTGGCGAAAAAGCCGGTGGTATCGTTGAAGAAGATCAGCCCGTGATCATTGAACCGCGTGTTCATCGGGTAGCCAAGGTTGAACACCTTACCGGGCCCCGCCTTCGCAAGCCGGGAATAGAAGATATCGTATCCGCCCAAACCTGGATGCCCGGTACTCACGAAGTAGAGCGTACTATCGCGATGCAGGAATGGGAACAACTCATTGCCCGAGGTGTTGACCGTCGGTCCCATATTGATGGGTGCGCCCCATTGATTCCCGAGGTTCTCGCAGTACCAGATGTCCGTTCCACCGGAACCACCGGCGCGATCACTGGCGAAGAAGAGCTTTCTCCCATCGGGACTAATGCATGGATGGCCATAATTGGCATCCGGATCATTGTGCTCGAACGGTACGAGGTTGCCCCATTCCGGTTGGCCGAACTCCCCGGTGATCACATCGCTATGGAAGATGGCCAGGTTCAGTTCTCCCTTGGTGTTCTTCTCGAGCGTTCCGTAGTAATAGTTGTTCCGGGTGAAATAAAGGCGGTTGGCCACCGAATCGAAAGCACCCACGCCATCGTGATAGCGGCTGTTCACTTCCTTGCGCATCACCAGTGCTTCCTCGGCGGTCTCCCCTTTCCACAGGGCGGTGTACAGGTTCAGGAAGGGCTGTTCGTCCCATGCGTACATACGGCTTCCGCCCGCACCTTCGCCACGTGCACTGGCGAAGAGGAGCAGCTCTTCCATGATACTGGGTGCCAGATCGGCCTGTGCGGAATTGATCGGCAGTGTACGGACCGTGGCACTGGCACTATCGCGAAGCAGGCGTTCGAAGATCCTGGGATTATCCAGATACCCTCTTACACGGCCATCCTCCGGACGCAGGGTGGCATAGGTCCCATACCATTCCAAGGCTTCGGGATACTTGCCGTTGGCGCGCAACTGCTCGGCGTAGGCGAAGACATCGTCCGGGGTCTGGCTTCCCGTGCCCATCAACTTCAGGTAGATCGCCTCAGCCTTCTGCGGCTGGCCCATTTTCCGATAGGCCAACGCCAGTTTTCGCATATCGCTCGGCTGGGCCGACCCCTTGGCCACCAGATCCTCATAGATGGAGGCCATCTGCGGGTAATTGAACTGCTCGGCGGCTCGATCCGCCATCCGCTCCTTCAGTTTCTGCGCCTGTGTATCCACAGGATTGAAGAAGACTTGGAGCAGGGCGAAAAGCAACACCGTGAAGTGTGCGCGGTTCGGTCGCATGGTGTTGGTCATGATCAGAAGTAACGGGGTGAACGGATCCCTTTCGGTTTCTTACCCAGGTCTAGGCCGAGCATCACCTCGTGCGAGCCACCGCTGTAGTTGCGCAGCGTGCTCAGCGGGTAGTCATATGCGTATCCCACGCTCAGGTCATCCGTGATATGATATTGTGCAAGGGCTCCGATGGCATCGGTGTGGCGATACATGGCGCCCAACCAGAACTTCTCGTAGAACAGGAAATTCGCGCTGATATCGAAGCTGATCGGCGCGCCCTGTACGGCCTTCACGAGGAAGGTGGGTTTGAACTTGTGGTAGAGACCCATGTCGAACACGTACCCCCCTGTAAGGAAGTAGTGCGGTCGCTGACCGGGCGAAGAGACGAAGGCAAGGGAGTCCGTCTCAAAGAACTCGGTGCGCAACAACTTCGGCGTGCTGAGACCGAGGAAATAGCGGTCGCTGTAGTACATGACGCCGAAGCCGAACTGTGGGTCAAGCTTGGTGGACACATTCTGCTGGAACACCTGGTCGCCTTGGACAAGCGGATTCAGGTCTGCGAATTGACCCTGAAAGAGGTTCAGCCCCCCCTTGATGCCGAAGGCGAGCTTGGCATCGCCCATGAAGATGCGATACGCGAAGTCGGCCATGAACGTGTACTGTGTGATGGGTCCATGACTATCACGCATAACGATCCCCCCCAGGGCGATGCTTTCGCGACCAAGGGGTGAATGCACGGTGAGCGTTTGTGTGGTCGGAGCGCCTTCAAAACCCACCCATTGGTGACGGCTGAGGGCTTTGAGGCTGACCCGATCGGCACTTCCGGCATAGGCCGGATTGAGCGCGAGCAGGTTGAACATATACTGGGTGAATTGCGGATCCTGCTGAGCCGAGAGGCCCAAAGCCATCAGCATGGCGACCGAGGCCCCCTTGATCCGGTGTGCGATACTGTTCATCTGATCGTTCATGTTGCGCGGTGCTGTTGAACGCGTTCTCATTAGCGGCGCAGGTAGATGTAACCGGTGAAGGACTCATCACCCGTTCCGGGATCAAGCACATAGTAGTACGTGCTTTCCGGCAGGTGTTCGCCGAAGGCGGCCCCGAACTGGCTGGTGCCATCCCAGGTATTGGTGTAGGGCGCTGCCTCGAACACCTTGTTGCCCCAACGGTTGAATACGATGAACGAGTTGTTGGGATAGTACTGGATGTTGTCGATGGTGTAGACATCGTTCACTCCATCACCGTTGGGTGAGAAGGCGTTCGGGATGGTGAGGGTGAGGCAATCCTTGAGCACGATGCGGACGGTATCCGTTGTAGCGCCGCATTCACCATTGTCCAGGGTCCACACGAACACATTGGTTCCCAGGGCAAGTGCGGTAACGGTGGTATTGGCATCGCCCGGTGTGGTGATGGTTCCGCTGCCCGCAACGAGGCTCCAGTGGCCTGAGGCCGTACTGGTGGCCGGTTCGGCCGCCAACGTGGCCGTGGTGGTCTGGTGCTGGCAGAGCTGTTGGTCATCCCCAGCATCGGCCCCCGGCACGGTATGATCATAGACGTGGATGGTAATGCGATCGGTGGTGGTACCGCACGGGCCGTTGTTCACGAGCCATTCGAACACGTTGGCCCCAAGTCCAAGTCCGGTGATGGCCGAGAACGGGTCGGCTGGATCAGTGATGGTCGCCGTGCCGCTCACGAGCGACCACTGCCCGGTGGCAGGCGCTGCTGGTGCGCTAGCGAACATGGTGACCGGCTCCGTGATCGGCGTGCAGAACTCTTGATCAGGGCCTGCAGCGGCCGGGGCACTGGAGGCATCGAACACGGTGATGGTCACCTCATCCGTAGTGGGGCCGCTGCCGCATGGGCCATTGTCCACCACCCATTGCAAGGTGTATACACCAACGGCGAGTCCGGAAATGGTGCTGGTGGGCGAGTTGGGATCGCTGAGCGTGGCACTACCGTTCACGAACACCCAGGTGCCGGTGGCCGGGAAGGTGACAGCACTACCTGCCAGGGTGGTATTGCTGGCCGGCGTGCAAAGCTGCTGATCAGCGCCTGCGTTGGCAACAGGGTGTTGATCATCGAACACGGTGATGGTCACTTCATCCTGTGTGGTGCCGCACGGGCCGTTGGAGATGGTCCATCGCAAGGTGTTCGTTCCAACGGTAAGACCGCTGACCGTGGCCGTGGGCGAAGAGGGATCGCCAACCGTGGCACCGCCCGTGACGACGGTCCATGTACCCGTTGCCGGGAACACCACCGCATTGGCCGCGAGCGTCGCACTGGTGGTGGGTGTGCAGAACTCTTGGTCGGGTCCGGCCTCGGCATCCGGCGCCGTATCGTCGTAGATGAACACCTGTTGCGCCGCACTTGAGCTACCGCATGTACCATTATCGATGGTCCAGGTGAAGGTGTGCTGTCCTACACCAAGCCCGGACACCACGGAGGCTGGATCGTTGGGCGTGACGATGGTTCCACTGGTGCCGGACCATGTACCGACCGCAGGGAAAACAGGCGTACTTCCCTGAAGGGTGATATCATCGACCGGTGTGCAGGCCTGGATGCTTTCGCCCGTGGTGGCAGCTGGAGCCTGGCCGTCGTACACGCGGATGGTGAGGGTATCGGTGCTCGGAGGACCGAAGCCACAGATGCCGTTGTAGATCTCGTACACGAGGACATGCTCACCCACACCCAGGCCGGATACCGCACTGGTGGGGTCGTTCGGGTCGGCGATAACGGCCGTACCACTGATCACGGACCAGGTGCCCACACCTGGGATAGCCGGTGTATTCCCGGTCAAGGTGGTGGCATCCTGGGGCGTGCAGAGTTGCTGATCAGGTCCGGCTGCGGCCAGGGGTGCTGCAGGATCGTAGACATACACGCTCATCGTGTCGGAAAGCACACCATTGTTCGGGCATGGATCCCACGCGAGGGTCCAGACGAAGGTGTTGATGCCTTGAGAAAGGCCAGTGACATGCGTTGTCGGATCATGCGGATCGGTAACCTGTCCGGTACCCGCGATCAGTGTCCAGGTCCCTTCCGCCGGTGCCGGCGGCTGCACACCTTGCAGGCTGATCTCCGTGAGTGGCAAGCACTGCTGCAGGTCAGGCCCAGCGTTGGCTGCAGCGGTGGTGTCGTCGTACAAGGTCACATCCACGAGGTCCACGGTAAGACCGTTGGCACAAGGCCCATTGTAGACCTCCCATTGGAAGCGGTTCAGGCCGAGGCCCAGGTCCGTGATGATCGTGTTGGGATCGTTCGGGTTCTGCGGCACTCCGGTTCCGATCAAGGTGGTCCAGGTGCCGACAGCGGGGAAGATGAGGCTTGAGCCGGCCATGAACACCGAATCATCGGGCATGCAGAGCTCTTGATCGAGGCCCGCATTGGCGATCGCATTGTTCGGATCGAACACGTAGATGCTCACCGAGTCCACGGTGGTCACGCAGATGCCCCCTTGGAGCGTCCAGGTGAAGATGTTCTCACCCACGGAGAGTCCGGAAACGGTCGTACTGGGTGCATTGGGGTCAGCGATCGCACCCGTGCCCTGTACGCGGGCCCAAGTACCAATGGCCGCACCCACCGGTGCATTACCCACGAGGTTCGCATTTTCGTCCAGCGCGCAGAACTCCTGATCCGGTCCGGCATCAGCGGGCGGAGCTGAAGCATCGAAGAGCACGATGTCCACCAGGTCGCTGGTGAGCTGGTTCGCACAACCACCATTGTAGACCTCCCACCGGAAGGTGTTGACACCGATACCCAGATCGGTGATGACCCCCGCAGGATTTGTAGGATCAGTTATGGTACCCTGCCCGGACACGAGGGTCCAGGTACCGGTGGCCGGGAACGTGTAGCTGGACCCCTCCATGATGGCCTGCGTCACCGGAGTGCATACCTGTTGGTCCGCACCGGCGCTGGCATCGGGGT
>JADLAI010000170.1 GCA_020848295.1 Flavobacteriales bacterium | reverse complement strand
GGTACCTCCACCATCGATTCGGTCCTGGTCAGCAAGGCCATCGCGCAGTTCATGCGTACGTTGATCAGTGGTAATTCCCCGTTCGACAAGTTCCAGCGTGGTGAGGCGCTCCTTCCGATCGAGACCCAGTTGGGGATCGAACTGACCCAGTTGGAAGGAGGCAATCCGGCGCTGGGGTTGGGCGGGCAATGGGGAGCGGACTGTTTCCACTGCCATCCGCATGCTGGTGGGCGCATGACCGATGGCCTGTTGCATAACAACGGGCTGGATAGTGTGTTCGCGGATCCGGGTGCGGGAGGTGTCACCGGTCTTGCGCAGGACATGGGGCGTTTCAAGACGCCCACCTTGCGGAATGTGGCGTTAACGGCTCCCTACATGCACGATGGGCGCTTCCAGACCCTGGAGGAGGTGATCGATCATTACAACTCCGGAGGCCATCCATCGCCCACAGTGGATGTGTTCATGAAGTACACGCAAGGGGGGCTGCAGTTGACGCCGGAGAAGAAGCAACAACTCATCGCCTTCCTGCACAGCCTCACGGACATGGATTTCGTGAACAACCCGGCATTCCAGGATCCGGGTGAGCCGTGATCAGGCGGCAGCGATCGCACCTTCCACCGCGGGCACCCAGGTGTAGCACTGCATACGGTCCTCGAATACACCGGGCTTGAAGATGCTGTGCCCAAGGAGCATGCGTGCGCACTCCTGCACGCCCTCGGTGATGCTGGGGTGGGGATGTACGAGTTCAGCGAGTTCGCGGATCGGGGTGCCCAGCCGCATCATCAAGGCAACGGCCTCGATCGCACTTGAGGCATGCTCCCCGACGGCACGCATGCCAAGCACGCGCATCTCCGCATCGTTCGAAACGAGCACTTTGAAGCAGCCGTTGGTGCGGCGCATGGCGATGGCCCGTGCGATGCAGGAATATTCGATCCTGGCAGCTCGGTAGGCGAGCCCTCGTTTGCGGCATTCCTGCTCGTTCAGGCCCACGCCGGCCACCTCCGGATCGAGGAACATGATGTGGCTCACATTGTCATAGCGCAGGGCGTCATGCTTCCCTTGCCAGATACGTTCCACTGCATGGCGGCCCTCCATCTCGCCGAGATTCACCAGCATGTTCGTGGCCGTAGCATCGCCCACCACATGGATGTGCGGCACCGATGTGCGTGTATCGGTCACTCGGATCTGGCCCGTAGTGGCATCGCGTTCGATGTCGGTATGTTCGAGGCCGAGGCCATCGATGTTGGGTGTGCGGCCCACGGAGAGCAGGGCTTTCTCCACGCGCACGGTCTCCGTCCGGCCATCGGCATAGGAGATCTCGTAACGAACGAGGTCTTCCTCCACGGCGATGCGTTCGAGCCGTGCTGATCGGTGGATGATGACGCCCTTCCGCTCCAGGTTGCGCGCCACGATCTCGGAGATGTCAGCATCCTCGAAGGGGAGGATACGGTCGGCGCGATCGATCAGGTGGACCTTGGTCTCACCGAGGTTGGAGAAGATGGTGGCGAACTCGCAACCGATCACTCCTGCGCCGATGATCACGATGCTCTTCGGGAGTTCATCGATCCCGAAGATGCCGTCGCTGGTGTAGATGAACTCCTCATCCACGGGGATGTTGGGCACGGTGCGCGGGGCACTGCCGGTGGCGATGATGGTATGATCCGCACGGATCTCCGTGCTGAAGCCGGGTCGTTCGATGCGTACCACGTCGTTGGCAACGAAACGGCCGGTACCGCGTTCGTGTTTGAAGAGCATGGTGCCCGCCTTGTTGTTGGCGAGCATCTGCATGTGACAGGCGTAGAGGTATTTGCGCTCGAAGATGGCCTCGTTCACCGCCTTGCCCACCTCGTCCCACGTGAGGCGGAATGGCTCCCGACCACGGGTCTGCATGAGGGCGTTGGTGCTGGAGACCCGATGTGAGACCTCCCACAAGGTCTTCGATGCCAGTGCGCCATTGTAGATGCCCGTGCCGCCGATCCGGTCGCGCTCGACCAGCAGGGTCCGTTTGCCAAGGTCGATGGCACGCATGGCGGCCGCATAGCCTGCCGGGCCACCGCCGATGACGCAAAGGTCGAAATGTTCCATTCGGAGCGCTGACGGATGCTGTGTGTGGGGTCCGTCGGGGCGTTGATACGTGTAGGATCGGTCAGGGTTCCCAGGGAAGGGGGTCGGAAGGTGTATCCAAATCAAGGGGCCTTCCGTAGAGGGGGTGTGACGAACCGCGTACGCGTGAGCTTTGTAAGGGTGCTTGCTGTGTCGGCCATGGCCCTGATCGGGCGGGTTGTGCAGGCACAGTGTCCGCAGCTCTACGATTACTACGGCAACCCGTCGAGCGCGCCGGAGTGGTTCAGCTGTTCGGGCACCAACTTCGCGCTACTTGTCGCGTCCCCCCAATCCATCGGTGCCTTCACCATCGATTGGGGCGATGGAAGTCCCCTCCACAGCGGGGCCTCGTTGGTGGCACCACAAACGGTGAGCCACGTATATGCCTCCGCCGTGGCCACCTACACGGTCGTATTCACCGAAACGTCCACGGGGTGCACGGTCACCGGTACACTGGTGATGGAAGAGAGCACGAGCGCTTCGATCCAGATCCCCGTGGGGGGCCTCACACAGGTGTGTGCCCCCGAGGCTGTGCTGTTCACCAACAGCAGCACGAACGTTTCACCCAATACGGTCTTCACCTGGGATTTCGGCGATGGGTCACCCCTGTTGACCTTCGATCACACCAATTCGGGGCAGACCATCTCCCACACGTACCAGCAGGGCACTGTGGATTGCGAGACCACGGTGCGACTCACCGCCGAGAACACCTGCAATGACCTGCAAGGGGGAGCGAGCTTCGCCACCTTCAATCCGATCCGCATCTGGGACATCGATGATGCGACCATCGCGCCCAGTGCCACCCTGCTGTGTTGGCCGGACCGAACGGTGACCTTTGCCAACACCACCGACCGGAACTGCCTCAATCAGGGCAACATCTACCAACGCTACGAGTATTGGAACTTCGGCGACTACTGGGGGACCGGGCAGGACAGCATCATCGACTGGGCACCCTGGCCGCCCACCTTCCCACGCACCATCCAGTATCCGGGCATCGGCTCCTACCAGGTGATGTTGCTGGATAGCAACTATTGTGGGATCGATACGGCCTATGTCACGATCAACATCGTTCCGCCACCATCGGTGTCCCTCACGGCCACGCCGAACCCGGTGTGTGCCGGAGAGACCGTGAGCTTCGATGAGACGACCACCGGTGGTGCGAATTTCTTCCAGTGGGACTTCGACACGGGCAATGGATTCCAGTGGACCGGTGCCGGTGACCAGGCGTTCACCTTCAACACGGCCGGGAGTTACACCGTGCGTTACACGGCGAGCATCCAAGGTGCCACGGCCGGTTGTGCGGATACTGCGGATGTGGTGGTGGATGTACTGCCCAGTCCGACCGCGGGTTTCACCGTGGATAACGATGCCGCATGTGACCAGTTGACCGTCGCGTTCACGAATACGAGTGTGAATGGGGTCACCTACGAATGGGACTTCGGTGATGGTACCACCAGTACCGATCAGGATCCGGTACCGCATACCTATTCGACACCGGGGAGCTATACCATCACCTTGGTCGTACGCAATGGTCAAGGCTGCCAGGATGTCGCCACGCATGTGGTGAACGTGTATGAGCCCCCGCAGGTGCAGATCGGTGCGCAGAACGTATGTGAAGGATCGCTGGCACAGTTCGCGGACCTCACGGTGACCGAAGCAGGGAACCCGATCGTCAGCTGGGCCTGGGACTTCGGCGATGGTGCTACGGCGACCGATCAGTCGCCCACGCACCTGTACGCTGGACCCGGCGGATACACGGTGACCCTGGTGGCCACCACACCGTATTGCGGGGGCACCGGTACGCTACCCGTGGTGGTGGAGGCGCGTCCACAGGCCTCCTTCCAGGTGGATGATGACCTGGGTTGTTCGCCCCATACGGCGACCTTCAGCAATACGAGCATCGGTGGTGTGAATGCGACCTGGACCTTCGGTGATGGTGGTGCCTCGAATGACCAGAGTCCCGCGCATACCTATCTGAACCTGGGGGCGCAGGACACCACCTTCATGGTGCAGTTGATCATGACATCCGCATTCGGTTGTGCGGATACGGCAAGTGCGCCGATCACCGTGGCACCGGGCGTGCAAGCGATGTACAGCCACAACGCCACACCGGGCTGCGCTCCCTTCGACGCCATCTTCACCAATACGAGCATCGGGGCCGATTCCTATGCCTGGGATTTCGGTGATGGGGCCACCAGCACGGCCGTCAGTCCTACGCATGTGTTCGTGAACAACACCCTGTTCCTACAGACCTATCAAGTACAGCTGATCGCCATTTCCAATGCGGGTTGTGCAGATACCCTCGTGCAACAGATCATCGCCTACCCCACACCGGATTTCACCTTCGTCGCCGAACCGGATAGCGGATGCAGCCCGCACACGGTGACCTTCCCGGCGGTGGTGGGTGCCGTCTCCTACCAGTGGGATTTCGGTGACGGATCACAGGGTACCGGCCCATCGCCCACGCACATCTACTTCAACAACACCACGGCCGATGCCACTTACCCGATCACGTTGATCGCCGCGAATGCCTTTGGATGCGTGGATACCACCAGCGATGCGGTCACTGTGTTCCCGCTGCCTGAGGCACAATTCACCGTGGCACCAACCACTGGATGCCATCCGCTGACCGCCACGCTAACCAACACATCGAACGGGGGGACGATCATGAATTGGTCCTACGGGGATGGGGCCACATCCACGGATGGAGCGACCACCCATACCCATACCTGGTACAACTATGCAGGGCCAGGGGCGACGACCTATCCGATCGGGCTCACGGTGTCCACCGACCGCGGTTGCACCAGTACGATGACCGGGCAGGTACAGGTCTTCCCAGCGGTGCAGGCCGCTTTTGTGGCGGATACGATCGGGTGCGCACCATTGCCCGTACAGTTCAACAATGTGAGCACGGGTGCCGCCACCTACGCTTGGAACTTCGGTGATACGAATTCATCAACCGCCCCGGGCCCATCCCATGTTTACACGAACCAGGGGTTGAACGATGCGGCCTTCAACGTTCAATTGGTCGCCACCTCCGCATTCGGTTGCACCGATACGGCCGGCCTATCGATCCTGGTACATCCCCAACCGATCGCGCAGTTCGTTACCGGCGTACAAGCCGGATGCCAGCCATTGCCAGTGGCCTTCCAGGACCTGAGCATCGGTGCCACGGGCCTGGCCTGGGAGTTCGGCGATGGTGCCTCGTCCATCGGAGGACCTGGCAACACGGCGCATACCTACACGAACGCTACTGCCGATCCGGTCATCTTCGATCCGGTGTTGGTAGCCTCTTCGGCGCATGGCTGTACCGACACGGCCACCGCACAGATCCAGGTCCATCCCGCTGTCCTGGCCGCGTTCCAAGTGGACAGCATTGCCTGTTCACCATTCACGGTGGATCTGACCAACACGAGCACGGGTGCTTCGGCCTATCAATGGGACATGGGTGATGGAACGATCCTGGTGGGCCACGAACCCACGTACACTTATGTGAACAACACCACGGCCGATATCGTTCGGACGATCACGCTCACGGTCACATCGGCCTTTGGCTGCACGAGTGCGACCAGTCACGTGATCATCGTTTCCCCGGTACCTGCGGCCGCATTCCAGGCATCACCGAGCACCCAACAGTATCCAGCGGCCGATGTGCTGGTCCTGAACAACAGTTCTCCGGGGCCGTGGACCCACCAATGGTCATTCGGGGATGGTGCCACCGCTGCGGTGGCCTCTCCGGGAACGCATACCTATCCCACTTGGGGGCAGTACACCATCACCTTGGTGGTGAGTAGTTCGAATTGTGCGGATACCGCCACCCAGGCGATCACCATCACCCCACCGCTGCCTACCGCGAGCTTCCTCGGGCAGGGTAGGGGGTGTGTACCGCTCACCGTGGCTTTCACCAATACCAGCCTGCAAGGGATCAGCTACCAGTGGAGCTTCGGCGATGGGGGCACCAGCACGGCGGATAACCCCACATACATTTTCAACGTACCAGGGATCTATACCGTCACATTGACCGCCGTGGGACCAGGAGGAGCAACGAACACCTACACCAAGGTCGATTCGGTGGTGGTGCATCCACGCGCCATGGCCTTCTTCACCTTGCAGCCCACCGAGGTGGCGGTCCCATCCCAACCTGTGTTCACGTACAACCTTTCGAGCAATGCCTCGATCTACACCTGGGACTTCGGTGATGGTTCATCTTCCTCGGAAGAGAACCCTGTTCACTATTACCAAGCGGCAGGTACGTACGATGTAGGGTTGATCGCGAACAATGCGTTCAACTGCCCGGACACCTTCCTGTTGGAGGAGCTGGTGACGGCGACAGCAGCCGGTGAGATCCAATTCCCGAACGCCTTCACACCCAGTGGAAGCGGGCCATCGGATGGGATCTATGACCCAAGGGGATTCACGAACGATCACTTCTTCCCCCTCTATGAAGGAGTGGAGGAATACAAGCTTGAGATCTTCAACCGCTGGGGCGAATTGTTGTTCGTCACCGAGGATGTGAGGGTCGGCTGGGATGGTTACTACCGGGGCCAGCTCAGCAAACAGGATGTCTACGTCTGGAAAGCCTTTGCCAAGTTCAGCGATGGTCGAGAGACCACGATGAAGGGCGATGTCACACTACTCCGTTGAACCATGTACCGTAAGTACACCTCCACCCTCGCTGTGTTCCTTAGCCTGGCCGCGATCGGCCAGCAGGGCTACAAGAAGATCCATTTCCAGATGCTCGATCAGGCCAAGACCCTGTTGGCCAACGATGAGTACGAGGAGGCGGCCAGGATCTATAAGCGGCTGCTACCGGTCGATCCGCTTTTCGTGGAAGTGCAGCACGAAATGGGCTTGTGCTACGCCGGTATGCCGGGTCAGAAGGATCGTGCCGTGGAATACTTCGAGCGCGGTGTCGAGGGTGGCCACATCGAATCGTTCTACCAGCTTGCATTGCAACGGCACCGGCAGCAGCGGTTCGATGACGCGATGAACCTCTTCGCTCAGTATCGGGAGAAGCACGGACGAATGGTGGCGGATGCGGAAGTGGAGCGCCGGAAGGCCATGTCCTTGTCCGCGAAGGAACTCACGGCCGCACCGACCGAACTGGAGATCCGGAACCTGGGCCCGATGGTGAACTCAGCGGCCCATGACTATTGCCCCCTGGTGACCGCCGATGGGAATACGATGTACTTCACCTCGCGACGCGAAGGGACCACGGGTAACCTGAAGGACCCGTTCGGGCAATGGTTCGAGGATATTTACATGGCCCGACGGATCGATGAGGTATGGACCAATGGCGTGAATGTGGGGGGGCCGTTGAACACCCTGGTACATGACGCCACCGTGGGCCTGAGCCCGGATGGGGCATCCATGATCATCTACCGCACGCAGCAGAACCTCGTGAGCGGTGACCTGTACGAAGCACGCATGCACGCCCGGAAATGGCAGCAGCCCGAACTGATGACGGCGATGATCAACTCCGAGC
>JADLAI010000169.1 GCA_020848295.1 Flavobacteriales bacterium | reverse complement strand
ATGCTGATGTCCAGGTGCTCCATGAAGAGCCCCACCGCCACCAGCCAGGGCAATACCCGGAGGGTGGTAGGATCCGGTTCGGCTTGTGCGGACACGGTGCGAAGGTCGTACGTCGGGCCGTCTGCGTTGCGGGATGGCGGCACGGCGATCGACCCTTCCTTCTTCACTGCGGAGACACAGGGACAACCCATGTGCGTGGGAGGCTGATACGGTCGATGCCACGGTCGAGGGCCTTCTTCGTGGCCTCCTTCCAGCACAGCAGTGCGCTTGCAAAACGACTGGGGCGGTGATGAGGATCCGGTTCCTACCACCCTCCGGCAATGGCTCTTTTGCCCGGGCGGTGGATACGGTACCACGGAGTTAGGCACAATGGATGCCACCAGCCTTTCACGGGACCGATCGCCCTTGCGCATCACCCGAACATCAAAGCGTATACCTTGCCACCATGGACCCACTGCGTACCCTGGCCTCACTTTGCTGCGCCATCCCTCTTCTGGCCGTTGGCCAGGATTGCCCCTTCGACTACGTGACCCGGCAATTCGATGTGCGGGTTGACACCGGCGTGTACTATGGCACGGCCACCCGCTATGATGGTGGCACCGACAGCCTGAAGATGAACATCTACAAGCCGGTGGGTGATGGGATCGCGGCGCGGCCCCTACTGGTGGCCATCCATGGCGGTGCTTTCCTCGGTGGCCACCGCGACGACATGAACGAGATCTGCTCTTGGTATGCGGAGCGTGGATACGTGGCCGTTACGGTGAGTTACCGCTTGGGCTTCTACCCGCCAGCCGCCCTGCCCAGTCCGTTCGCGTATGACCAGGCCGATGTGGTGCGTGCAGCCTACCGCGCCCAGCAGGATGTGAAGGGCGCGATCCGCTACCTGCGCGGTCGTGCAGCCGCGGACAGCAGCGATACCGACAATATCTCGGTGATGGGTGTAAGTGCGGGTGCGATCACCGCACTGCATGTGGCCTATGCCACGGAAGAGTCGGATAAGCCGGCATCGTGCGGGGCGATCGGGCCGGTGGTCCATGGCCAGGACCAATACCCGCGACCCGACCTTGGACCGATGAGCGGTGAGCTGCATCCCGGAGCGAGCAGTGCGGTGAATGCGTGCGTCTCCTATTTCGGTGCCGTGCTGGATACGGCCGTGATCGCCGATGCCAGCGAACCCGCCTTGTTCACCTACCACCAGACCCAGGACCCGATCGTGGGCTGCGGATACCAGCAGGCCTTGTGGGGCATGCCCTTTGGGGTGAGCGGGAACTACCCCTGGCTGTTCGGCTCCTGCGCGATGGACCCACACATGCAAGCCTTGGGCTTCACAAGCGACCGCTACGAGTTCCACCCTTACGAGGGCAACGCCCATGACATCCACGACCTTCCGTTGGTGGACGGTTGGACGGCGGTGTTCCTTGCCCGGCAGTTCTGCCCGTCCGAAGCGGGACTCATCGATGGGAGGACCGCGCCAGCGCCGGTCATTTACCCGAATCCCGCCGACGACCGTCTACTTGTATCGGCAGAGGGGGGCCTACCCTTCCTGAGCCTGTACACCTCGGATGGCCGCCTCGCCGCCCGGACCAAGGGCAACGGGATGGCCGTGGGCCACCTGGCACCGGGACATTACCTCCTGGAGGTGCGAACCGACCAGGGCTGCTGGAGGCGTTCGGTGACCTTGTCCCGGTGAGCCGACCGATGGTCCCCGGTACCGATCGACGGGTCGATCAGCACCTCCCCACTTGACGGGATCAAGATCCTACCTACATTCGTGCCGCCCAAAGGCCCCCTTGTGCTTTGGCGAGACCATCGGGGTACAGGCACAGAACAACATTAACCCGTCAGTAGAACTCATGAACATTTACGTCGCCAACGTGCCTTACTCAGTGAAGGACCAGGATCTCCACGAGCTGTTCGCCCCCTTCGGTGAGGTGACTTCGGCCAAGATCATCATGGACCGTGCCACCAACCGTAGCCGTGGCTTCGGTTTCGTGGAGATGGCCGATGATGAGGCCGGGCGCGCCGCCATTGAAGGAACCAATGGCAAGAACTTCCACGGCCGCGACCTGGTCGTGAACGAAGCCCGCCCGCGCACCGAAGGTGATCGCGGTGGTTTCGGTGGTGGTGGTGGCCGCGGCTTCGGCGGTGGCGACCGTGGTGACCGTGGTGGATACCGCAGCGATCGCGGTGGCGACCGTGGTGGGTACCGGAGCGAGCGTCCGCGCCGCGAGGAGTACTAAGCCACTTCTCCCTTGAACCGAAAGGCCTCTCGGAACCTCCGAGGGGCCTTCTTCATTCCTCCCCTTTCTGTGAAAGTTTGTTGATCGGTCGCATCTACCGTCGGTCGCCAACGGAACGAGCCGCCCTACCACAACGAAGCCGGTACTTTTGCGACCCCTCGCATGACCCCACTTCGGTTCACACTATTCCTGGCCTGGACCCTTGCCCAGGCAACGAGCCTCTTGGCCCAACCGCCGACTGGCGCGGGTCGCCCGGCGAATGGTCGTGTGCTCGGTAAGGTGATCGACGCCAGCACCGGCAAGCCCGCGGAGTTCGCGACCATCACCGTGAACGCGCTGCGTGGTGACAGCCTGTTGGGTGGCACCATCGTGCGCAACAACGGGGACTTCGTCGTGGACCGAATCCCGCTCGTGCCATTGAAGGTCACGATCAGCTTCATCGGCTACGAACCACAGGTGCGGGAGGTCGAACTCTCGCGGGGGCAGCAGGAACGTGACCTGGGCAACATCGTGCTGAAGCCCGACGCCAAGGTGCTCAAGGAATTCGAGGTGACCGGGGAGAAGCGCACCTCGATCATGCAGGTGGACCGCAGGGTCTACAACGTGGACAAGGACCTCACCACCCAGGGCGCATCCGCAGTGGAGGTGATGAAGAACATCCCCGGCCTGAGCGTGGATGTGGACGGCAATGTGGAGATGCGCGGTTCCAACCCCCAGGTGCTGATCAATGGCCGGCCCACCACCATGACGTTGGAGATGATCCCCGCCGAGGACATCGAACGTGTGGAACTGATCACCAATCCTTCGGCGGCGTTCGACGCGAACACCACGGGCGGCATCCTGAACGTGGTGCTGAAGAAGAACACCAGACCCGGCTACAGTGGGCAGGTGCAGGCTGGCATCGGCACGAACGACCGTTACCAAGCGGGTGCCAACCTGAACGTGAAGGATGGGCGCTGGGGTTTCAACCTCTCGTACAACTTCAACACGAGCCGCAACAAGACCAACGCGTTCACCCGACGCACGGACCGGTACTTCGGCGAGGACATCGGCCACTTCGAGCAGGACACACGCAGCGAGAGCGGTCGGCGGATGAATGGTGGGCGCTTCGGCGTGGACTGGGAGCTGAGCAACCGCAGCACCCTTTCCATCTCCAACTCATTACGTTGGTTCACCCACGATGGCAACGACGACCAGGACTTCTTCACGCGTGGTGCTGCACAGGAATTGCTCACCCAGGGCGAGCAGATCAGTTCGAACCGCACCGATCGGGCGAACTACATGGGACAGGTGATGTTCAAGCACCGCTCACCGAAGGAGGGAAAGGAGTGGTCCATGGACTTCACGTACGACCAGGGACGAAGGGAGAGCTTCGCGGAACAGGACCTCTACAGCTACGGTGCCGATGGGGGCGCGATGCCAAGCAGCCCGCGCTTACAGGACAACCTGGGCTGGAGCCGGTTCCCCTCGTATACCTTCCAAGCCGATGCGGTGGACCCGATCACGGAACGCACGAAGATCGAATACGGCCTGAAGGGAAGCCTGCAACCGGACCATACCGTACTGGAGGTAAGACTGACCTCTCCCGTGATCGGCACCGATGTGCTGGACTCCGCGATGAGCAACGACTATGAGATCCAGAACATGGTGAACGCGGCCTATGTGAACTGGTCGCAGCAGCTCTCCACCAATTGGTCGATGATGACCGGGCTGCGGTTCGAGCAGACCTGGTTCGAGGCGAAGTTGAACGGGACGGGCGAGGTGTACGACTATCGCTACCCCGATGGTACGGCGAACCTGGGCCGCGCGCTCTTCCCCTCGTTGTACTTCGTGCGTCGTCGGGAAGGGAGCGAACGGGAATTCCAGATCAACTTCTCCCGCAAGATCGACCGGCCCCGTTTCTGGCAGATCATCCCCTTCATCATGTACAGCGACGCGCGGAATGTGCGGATCGGCAACCCGACCTTGGCGCCGGAGATGGGGAACCTGGCCGAGGTGAACCACCTGCTGCCCTTCCTTGGCGGCAAGGCAACTTGGCTCACATCGGTGTTCGGCCGTTACTCCACGGACGTGGTCACCGGGTACGCATCGCCCTTGGCGACGGACTCCAGCATCCTGCTGAACACCTTCGTCAACGGCTCCTACGAGAGCATGGTGGGCTGGGAGAACGTGTTGAAGGTGGACCCCGTGAAAGGGATGCAGATCACCCTGAGCGGTACGGTGCGGCACACGAACGTCGCGTTATCCGGCGCACAGGGCGGGTTGCGCAACCAGGGTGTGGTATGGGAGTCGAAATTGATGGTGAACCAGCGTTTCGGGGCGAAGGCGAATTGGACCCTTCAGTTGAATGGGGAATACGAAAGCCCGGAGGTGCAGGCCCAAGGCCGCACGGTGGCACAGTACGGTGTGGATGCCTCGTTGAGCCACGATCTCACGAAACGGATCACCGGAGTGATCTCGGTGAACGACCTCTTCTTCACCCGGCGCTGGGGCAACATCATCGACACGCCGTTGCTGTACCAGGAAAGCACACGCCGCCGCGAGATGCGGTACGTGCGGTTCACGCTCACCTGGAAATTCGGAGAGCAGAACAGCTCGCTCTTCCGCCGTCGCGGGCCTCAACGTTCGGATCCGAGCCGCGGCGGTGGCGAAATGGACATGTAGGCCCGATGGTCGCGTGCCTATAGCGGCACGACCTCGAAACGTGGGCAACCGACCTGGCCCTGCTCACCATAGAAATCCACGAAGCGCAGTTTGTGGAAGTAGTGCTCGGCATCCTCCACGATATAGGCCCTCGACCGGTCGATCTCGTATGCACCGGTCTCGAAATTGTAGTCCTTCCAATCGTATCCGATCGCATCGCGCGCCATGCTGAACGGATGTGAGGCCGTATCGGCCAGCGAGATCGCTTCGAAATCCTGGGTCTCGAACTCGGCGACACGGACCCCCTCGGCTGAAAGTGCCCCGGCCACCAGATAAGGCAGGAAGGGTTCATAGAACTGGTGCGTGTACTGGGTCATCACCAGGTCCCATTCACCACGCGGCGGCTCCACGGAGACCACACCGCTTCCAATGCGGTAACAGGTGAAGGAGCGCGCCGGATCCTTCGGCACCGTGACCGTGGTGAGTTGTGATCCGTTGAGCCGGGCCACATCGAAGGTGAATGCGGTGTTCGACATGGAAACGAAGCGGATCTTGCGCAAGCCCTGAGGCATGCCGATCGCATCGAAGCCGAGGTCGATGATGAACACATCGTTACGTCCGCGCCAATCACCGATCGCGGTGCTGTCCCGGTCGCCACTCGGTGCATCGATCCGTCGACCTGCCGCCATGCCGGTCGTGTCGTGGGCGGCGGTGATGTCCACCGGGCCGATGTTCCAGGCGGTCATCAACTTCGACCCGTTAAGGAAGATGTGCCATCCGTCCGGCTCACTCTCGAAAGCCAGGTCCCAAGCTGTCTTCACGTTGCTACTCCTCATCTCCCCGGTACGCAGATCGAGCCAGAGCTGATCCTGATAGCCCGGGCCCATGCATGTCTCCAACGACATCCCTGCGCCACGTTCATGTGCGGGCACGGGCAATTCCTCCTTCAAGCATGAGGAGAGCGTGGCCAAGGCGGCCATGGCGATCGGCAGGTCAATCCGCATGCACCTTCATTTTCAGGTCCAGTTCGAGTCGCAGGAAGGCCATACGGCCGGTGGCCATCGGCACACTGGTACCAGCACCGGAGTGTGCCCCCCCGGACATCGAGGCGTTCAGGTCCGTCACATCGAATAGGTTCTTGCAACCACCGGTGATGGCAAGCTTCCCCTTCCCGATCCGTTTGGTCAGCGTTGCATCGGCCATGTGGAAAGCGCCGATGAAGGTGCGACCCAACGTACCGTCGGCTGCCACGGCATAGTTGGCCAGGCGGTCCTGCCACTTCCAGAAGAGCGAGCCGCTCCAGCCCTTGCGCAGCCACTGCTTGGTGAGCGAGGCGCGTACCTCGGAACTGAACAGGTAAGGACTGTTCGCCGTGGCCGCGAAGCCATCATGCCGCCCTGTCACCGATGCACCGCACGAGATCACCCAATGGCCATTGTCCCATCCCGTGCCGATGGTCCCTCCCACGGTGCGATACCGGCCCACGTTCACATAGGAATAGTGTACCCCGCTGATCTGCGCCAGGGTGATCAGGTCGTCGATCCGGTTGTGGAACAGGGAGACCTCACTGGTGTATACCCCCTTATCCTTGGCATGACGATATGAGAGGCCACCGCTCAGGTTATGGGAGCGCTCGGCGTGGAGGTCGGTGTTCCCCACGATGTCATGGTTCACATCCACGAAGTAGAGGTAGAGTTCCTTCAGCGAGGGCGCCCGGAAGCCGTTGGCATAGGAGGCGCGGAGCGTGAAGCCGTCGTTGATCCGCCACCGTATGTTGATCGAGGGGATCAAAGGGGCGCCGTAACGGGTGTTGTACGCGTACCGAAGCCCGGGACGAATGGCAATGCCGTGGGTGGTCCGGTACTCGGCACTGGCCATCACGGCATAGTCGCCGATCGCCTCCAGGCCATCACCGATCCGGGGTCCACTACCGGTCTCCAGATTAAGGTCGATGCCCACTTCATGATCGATGCGTGCGCTGTCCCGGGCCTGTGCGAAGGTGGCCCTTACGTTGGTGAGGGTGAAGCCGGAGGTATCGTGTTCGGCCGCCGCGTCCACTGGTCGTTCGCTCAACGTCGTCAGGTCGCGGTACCAACGATTGCTTCGGCGCAGGTAACGGTTGTGAGCGGCGATGGCGCTGATCCTTCGTCCCTTTCCCAGGCGGTGAGCTGCGGTCAATGCATTATCGGCCCGCAGGGTGGTGTACCGTTCGTCGAAGGCCGATTCGAAGTAGGGTGCGCGCGGCATGCCCCGATTGATGATCACATCGTGCATACCCTCTGCCTTGTAGCTCAGGTCCCAGCGATCACCTGCATATCGATAGGAGGCGCGTCCGAAGAATTGTTCGCGTGGTTTCCACTGCTGGAAACGGTTGGTATCGGCCAGGGCGGGCGCCAGGTCCACGAAGCCCGGTCGGTCGGGATCCCACCCGGCGAAGAAGTTGCGCCCTGCGGTGACCACCACATCATGGCGCCCCCAATGGCGCGTACCGGTGGCGGTGGTATTGAGCCGGCCGATGTGCTCCGTATAAGCGGCGACCTTCAAGGTGGCCGGTGCACCACCACCCTTGCGGGTGATCAGGTTGATCGTGCCGGCCAGCGCGTTGGTGCCGTAGTTCACGCTCAAGGGGCCTTCCACCACTTCCACGCGGTCGATCCCCGTGAGGTCGATCTGTGCCAGGTCGATGTTCCCGTCCTGGCGGCCGATCACGGGCACCCCATCGATCAGCAGTTTCACGTTCTGGCCACCGAGCCCTTGCATGCTCAAGGAGGTACCCAACTGGTTATCCTGCGAAAGGCGGATGTTCAATTCGTTGCGTAGCGCATCGCCCAGGTTGTTCGCGGCCATGCGCTGGATGCGTGCCGCATCGATCACGCGCACGCGATGCACGGCCTTCTCCGGGTCGGTGGGGGCGTACTGGCCGGTGACCACGAATTCCGGAAGTCCGAGCACACCGGGGCGCAGGACATACCGTTCATGGCCACCATCGATCAGCCGCACGGTATCGGTGATGGTGATATAACCCACGAACGAAACGCGCAGGATGACCTCTTCTCCGCGGAGTTCATCGGGTACGGGGATCACTCCTGTACCGTTCGCATCAAGTACCACCAACCCACCGGTGGCTGTGCCCTTGGGGTGCCAGGCGATGTGCGCATAGGGCACGGGCTGGCCTTGTACATCCACGACCGCGATGGCGTGTTGGCCCCGCGCCATCGCGGCGAGCAGGCAGGGGAACAGGGCAAGGAGCCAGGGTCTCACCTTTCGTCCGTCAGGTTCGCGGCGCAAAGGACCGACAAGGGATGATGGGGATCGTCACACCAACGTTGATCCCCGAAGAGGCATGGCAGGGAGAGGTCGGGAACGGATCGACCCGGCCGGATCGCTCCAGCCGGATCGATGTTCATCAAACCCGCGTTCATTCGACCATGATCCGGGCAGTGAAGACCCGGCCATCCGCCTCCAAACGCGCCATGTAAAGTCCGGCTTGCAGGTCAGCGACATCAAGTGCCACATTGCCCAGTGCTCCCCCTCCATTCACCGATAGCTCGCGCACCGATCGCCCTGCTTGATCAAGCAGGGTGAGGTGGCCGCGATGGACCTCGCCACCGAGCACCACGTTCACGCGGCCGGTCGTCGATGGGTTGGGGTACACCACCAATTGGCCGTAGGTCATATCGGCCACCGAGACACTGCTCACCAACTCACTGTTGAAGGTGATATCCCCATTGGCCGAACCACCGTATCCGGTGAAGACGAGCTTCCAGATGTTCGATGCCCGGTCCTGTACGAAGTAGGTGCGGTCCTGTGCATACGACCAACCTCCGGCCGACATGTCATACGTCTTCCAATCCGAACCGATCACGTTGATGGCCGTATCCAGATCGGCGCTGTTCCAGGTGGCATCGGCGGTCGGTACCCCATCAACCTGCATGGCCGAAACACGCTTGTTCTGCAAGACCCCGACCACCGGATAAGGTGTGGGCACCATGGCGACATACTTCGTGAAGAGCAGGTCCCAGTCGGTCGCAAGCGGTTCGATATCCACAGTGGACGCGGTGGCGAAGTTGAAGTACCCGAAGTTCTTCCCCGTGAAGGCGGACTTCGCCAAGGTGGCCTCCTGTTGGCCCTGCCCATCGATACCGGCATAGGTGAAGGAATAAGTCCCACTTGCCAGGGAGTTGATCTTGAGCTTGGTGAAAACACCCGAAGGGTCCTCGATCGCATAGATCCGCTTCCCGATGATGGTATGGGTCATGGTGTTGTAATCGCCCCAGCCCACGCTTACGCCCAACGGGTCATAGAGCGTGTTGCCATGGGTGAGCGCCCCGGCCGACCAATGGGTCTCACTGTTCTGTAATTGGGTCCAGTTCGCCACATCCGGCGCGGTCAACAGGTCCCAGTCCTCGAACGCCACGTTGGTCTCGTACACCTTCAGGCCCTTGGCCGTGTTCACGAGGATGGAGGAATTGAAGGCGTTGATCTCGAAGCCAAGGTCCCAGCTTGCCAGTGCATTGGCGGAGACATCACCTTGGGAGAGGCTGTAGAATGCCTGTTCTACATTGCCGCCACCGGTTGTTACCGTAACGGATTGTGCCAGGATGGTCGCGGGGAGGGCCAGCGTGGCAAGGAGTGTAGTGATCTTCATGTGTCCTGTTCCTGAATGGATCGCAAAACAAAGGCCCACCACCGGCAACGGACAATAGCAGGATCAGGGGAATTGCCCTGGTTCCGTCATGGAAGTGCAACAAGCAGCTTCCGCACCCTGCCTTCAGAAGTGGAGGAGGTAGCGCGGCTCCAAGATGGCCTGCCGTTGTTCAGGGAAAAGGAAGGGCAACCCGATCCGTTGGGCGGGATGGTTCCAGAGGCGATCCTCTCGAACCGGTATCAGGCCGGCCTGGATCAGCTCCGTACGATGCACCGCGTCCGTATAGATGGTGACCCCCGGAGCCAACACGGCTCGTGCCTCCCCCGCATGGCTCAACCACTTCACCGGGTGTCCCGCATAGAAGTCCAGTGCCGGGCCACTGATCTGCATGCCATGGAACCGATCCGGATCCAGCTTGTGTTCCGCCGCCCATTTTCCCGCCATGGCATTGGCCTGGAAGTGGAGCAGGTTCGGGTAGAAGTAGGTGTTCATCACCCAACCGGTGGCGAACATCACGACGAAGGATGCCGCGAAGGCGCCTTCTCGATCCGGGAAGGAGCGCCATAGCCAGGCCGCCACGCCCAAGAGGCAGATGACCGGAACGAGGCTGAGCCAGCGCTGTTCAGGGAAGACGGTGAAGGTGAAGAACAAGAGCGCCGTACCGAGCAACGAGAGAAGGGCGGTCTGAACGCGGCGTAGCACTTGGCCGGAAACGCGCTTCCAACCGAAGGCGCCAAGGATGGCCAGATGGGGTGCGATCACGAAGAGGTAGTGCGGCAGCTTGAATTGGGATAAGGAGAGGGCACAGAAGACGAGGAGCGCTCCACCAAGGGTCGCCGCTTCGGCGAGTGGCGTGCGCGTGAGCAATGCACGAAGGCCATGCCAACATCCCACGAGGACGTACACGGTCCAGGGCAGCAATTGCCAGAGCACCTCATGGGTGAAGTAGAATACGGTAGAATCGTCCTTCCAGCGATTCTCTCCGGTAAGCCTGCCGAAACTCTGTTCCCAGAAGAAGAAGCGCAGGCCGTGCCAGCCATGTTGCTGGTACAAGCCGATGCACATGGGCAACAAAGCGAGTGCGAGCACGATCGCCGCGAGCAGCATGCCGGACGTACGTAATGTGCCCCAGGATCGCGTATGGGCCAGGTGGCAGAGCATGGCGAGCGCCGGCGCCATGGCCCCCAGCGGCCCCTTGGCCAGCATGCCCAAAGCCACCGCCACGGCAAAGAGCACCGCGTGGATCGGACGGCGGTCGTCGATCCAAGCGCACCCGAACCATGTGGCCGTGATCACCGCACCCATCAGCATGGTATCGCAACGGACATCGTTGGTCATGAGAATAAAGGCCGCCGAACAGCCGAGCATGAGGGTTGCGCGGCGAGCCATCTCCGAACCATGGTAGCGGAGGGTGAAACGATAGGTGGAATACAGGCCCATGGCGGCGAAAAGGATGCTCGGCAACCGATAGCTCCAGTTGTGCACGCCGAAGAGTTTGAACGACAGGGCCGATAGCCAGAACAACAGCGGGGGTTTGTCCAGGTATGGCTCATCGCGATAGAAGAGATGGAGGACATCACCGCGCCGCACCATATCGCGTGCCATGCCGGCATACTGGGCGGCATCCACCTCCATCACATCCAACCCAGCTCCAGCGATCACAAGGACGGCGATGGCGGCTAGACAACCTTGAAAAGCGCGTTCTGTCACGGGGCGCGAAAGTAAAAGGCTTGTTAACGGTTCATGGCGGCCAAAGGGCCAGGTCGTAACATTGCATGGACCACATGGGGCGCCGATCGATAGCCACCTTGATGCTGCTCGCCACCTTGAGCGTGGTCGGTGTGGTGGTGATCCAGCTACTCTGGCTGCAACAGGCATCGCGCTACCGGGACGAGCAGGTGGAGTTGAACCGGGAGCAGGGCGCGCAGCTGGAGAAGCAGTTCAACGACCGGGTGGTGATGGCCCTCACGGACGTCACCGAGCGGATCCTTTCCATCACCAAGGACCCCACGGACCTGTACGATGCGGTGAAGCAGGTGCGCCCGAACTACTTCGCGGTCTCGATCAACGACACGGTACACCCCTACCTGCTGGAGGCCATGCTCCGGAAGGAATTCAGCCGCCGCAACATCCAGGAGGACTTCGAGTACGGCATCTACGATTGTTTCACGGACAGCATCGTATACGGCAACTACGTCTCGCTCGATAGTGCCGGCAACGACACAGTGGCCCACAGTGAGTTGCAGAAGTTGGACAAGGACGGCCACTACTTCGGCGTGTACTTCCCCCGACGCCGAAGCACCTTGTGGGAAGAGGAGACCGGCACATGGATGTGGATCTTCCCCTTCGTGGTCACGCTCATCGTGTTCACCTTCTTCGCGTACAGTGTATGGGTGATCCTGCGCCAGCGGAAGCTGAGCGAGATGAAGAACGACTTCATTGGCAACATGACCCACGAGCTCAAGACCCCGATCAGCACGATCGCATTGAGCAGCGAGGTACTGAGCGACCCCGGCATCGTGGATGAACCGGACCGGCTGCGGCAATATGCCCGGATCATCCGGGGGGAGAATGAACGACTGCGGATCCAGGTGGAACGGGTACTGCAGCTGGGGTCGATGGACAAGGATAAACTGGAACTGAAACGGGAACAGGTGGACATGCACGCCATCGCCCGCGAGGTGGAGGAGCATTTCCGGTTACAGGCCCAGGAGCGCGGGACGCGGATCAGCCTGAAGCCCGGGGCGCAGGGCCACACGGTGCATGGCGACAGGGTACACCTCACCAATGCATTGACGAACCTGATCGACAATGCACTGAAGTATGGCCGCCCAGGTGGTTCAATCGAGGTGGTCACATCGAGCCGGGGTGGCGAATTCGTGCTATCCGTCACCGATGATGGGATCGGCATAAGGAAGGAGGACCTTCGGCACATCTTCGAACGCTTCTACCGGGTGCATACCGGCAACGTGCATGATGTGAAAGGGTTCGGGCTGGGCCTGCACTACGTGAAACAGATCGTTGAAGCGCATGGCGGTGGTGTATCCGCCCGTAGCGACTTCGGCAAAGGCAGCACCTTCATCCTTTCGCTTCCCCTCGCAGGGTGACCATTCGATCCAAGGCACATGAACGCACAGAAAGCAAGCATCCTATTGGTGGAGGACGATCAGAACCTGGGTTTCGTGATCCAGGACGCCCTGAAGCGGAGCGGCTACAACGTACACCTGTGCCGGGATGGCAAGGAGGGGTTGAGGCAATTCAATGAGGTGGTGTATGACCTGTGCGTACTTGACGTGATGCTACCGAACAAGGACGGCTTCAGCCTGGCGGAGGACATCCGGAAGACCAATGCCGAAGTACCGATCGTCTTCCTCACCGCCAAGAGCCAGACCGATGACCGGATCGCAGGTTTCAAGGCGGGCGGTGACGACTACCTCACCAAGCCGTTCAGTCACGAGGAGCTCATCCTTCGGATCGAGGCGATCCTCCGTCGTACCCAAGGCCGTACCGAGGACCAACGCGGGCGGGATCTCTTCGAGATCGGCACGTTCACCTTCGATCATCGCAACCTCGTGTTGAGCCATCCCTCCGAAGAACGCAAACTCACGAAGAAGGAAGCGGAGGTGCTGCGTTTGCTTTGCATGCACAAGGACAATGTGCTGCCCCGTGAGTTGGTGTTGAACATGGTGTGGGGGGACGATACCTACTTCCTCGGTCGCAGCCTGGACGTGTTCATCAGCCGACTTCGCAAATACCTGAAGGCCGATCCATCGGTCCGGATCGTGAACGTTCATGGGGTCGGTTTCAAGCTGCATGTGGATTGAGCGATCGCGATCGAACGTTGACGTTACCAAACGCACGATCGATCGCATTGATCTGCATTGATACGCTGCAATGCCCGTCCAACAAGGCATTCAGAGCAGATCCATCCATGATGATCACATACTGCACACGCAATGACGATGCACTGATGACACATGAAGGATCATCCAGGACGCATCGGAGCGGATCAAGTGCATCGATCGATCACATGGATCATTCCAGAACGTGTTCAACGATATCAACAATAAATGGTGGAACTTTTTTTGATGTCCATGCGTACATATTCGGGTCAACGCAATTACGTTTGACACAAACAAACCCATTCGCCATGGCAAAGAAGGCAGCTAAGAAAGCAGCAAAGAAGGCAACCAAGAAGGCCGCCCCTAAGAAGGCAACCAAGAAAGCCGCCCCTAAGAAGGCCGCAAAGAAGGCTGCGAAGAAGAAGTAAGCAGCGTTCCACGAACGCAAGGAAGGCCCCGATCATTCGGGGCCTTTCGCTTTTCACCCCCATCCGCGTTCGATCGGTCATGTCGTGGTGGTGATGATCTGGGCCACCATCGCCTTGGTCGCATCGCGGAACACATGGGCGACCGCCGGGAGGGCGTCGTGCAAGTCGGACTCATCCCGATGGGTAGGTGAAGCGGACCATCACTCCATTCGCTCCCACGGGATCGTACGCCACAAGCTTGACCCGATCCACATCATCCACAGCGATCGGCCCGATCCAGTTTGACCGGTCAACTCCCATGCGGTCATCGTTCAATTCTTCCTTGTGAGCTGATCCATCGATGGTCGATCAGCTGTGCTGACCGGAAGTGCGCCGAAAGCAGCACGCCGCAGGCAAAGCGTACGCTGCGAAAGGAGATGGCACAGCGAAACCGGATCGAATGCAATTTCGGTCAGGCCAAGAACGCTTACGGACTGGAACGCATACCCGCAAGGCTCAAGGCCACCAGCGGATCGTGGATCGCCGCGATCTTCCTGGTGATGAACCTCAAGGTGCTCATCGATCAGCTCCCCGACCGCATCAACTTGTTCATCCGCTTGTTCCTGCACTTGGAAGAACCAGCACCCAGGTTCTGCACCGACCCGCTTCAACCTGTCCCTTCATCCTTCCGCAGCCACCACACCCCCAACATTCCATTCAACGGATCGGTCCGTGATTACTTCAGCAGATCCCATTCATGCGAGATGGTATGAGCAAGCCGGGGGAATTCGAGTATCGGATCGGTAGGAGCCCACGGCACTCCATGAATGAGCATAGCTGGGCCACCTACGTTCGGCGGGATCGGGAAGGTGGAAAGCCATGGGACCAGGGTGCGATACGCTTTGCCCCCCACATGCATCTCGAACGACCATGGCGATACCAGGAGAACCTTGGACCGATCAAGTGTGGTGGTGAAAGAGGTCCAAAGGAAAAGGCCGCCCTGGATCGGGACAGCCTTTTCCTAATGCGTCGGATCGAGCGATCAACCGCCGGTCAACAATCGCTTCACCACTACGGCCACTGCACCCCCATCCGCTCTTCCCGCGAGGCGCTTGTTGGCCTCTCCCATCACCTTGCCCATATCGGCCATTCCGGTCGCATGGAGTGCTCCGATCACTTCACGTACCACGTTCGCCACCTCTGTCTCGCTCATACGTGCGGGCAGGTAGGCTTCGATCACCGCGGCCTGCACCTCCTCCTCCGTGGCCAGGTCCGCACGGCCTTGCTGATGGTAGATCGTCGCACTCTCCATACGCTGCTTATGCAACTTCTGCAGGATCCTCAACGCTGTTGTTTCATCCAAGCCCGCCTGGCCTCCTTCCTTGGTCAATTCGAGCAGGATGGCGCTCTTGATGGCCCGCAGCGCGTTCAACCGGTCCTTCTCCCGGGCGAGCATCGCCGCTTTGATGTCGGCATCGATCCGTTGTTGCAGGTCCATGTGAGGTCGGTCAATCCACGTTATCGTGCAGGAACGGGTTGTTCCGGCGCAGTTCAACACGGCGGTCGCCGTTCTCGTCGGTCCCCTCGGTGAGGGTGAAGCGGCTCACATTGCTGTCGGTGCTGTGGGTCCCCTCGTTCAAGGTGACGTTCTTCCGCTTGTACGCCGGTTCACGCTCCAGGTCGTTCAACCCGTTCGGCGTACGCAGACGCATGTTGATCTCGCGCACCTTCGCCACACGCTGTTCCACGCGGCTCTGATGCTCGGCCGGTGAGAGTCGTGCTTCCGAGACCTCTCCGCGCACTTCTGGCACAGCACCCTGTTCGGTATTGCTGGAGGTGCTGTCATAGAGCATGTGAACGCGTTTCTCCGGTTCAGCGGCCGGTGTGGGCTGCGTGGTCGCCGGTTTGGTGGTCTCCACACGATCCACCATGGAACGATCCCTGTTCACCTGTGGGAAATCGAGGGTCGGCTGTAGGATGGTCGGGGTGGTCACCGGTGGTGCCTCCGGCTTCTTGTCCACCACGGGTCCGGATTCAACCGGCTTGAGATAGGGTTCCAGCTCGGTTGGCGCTTCGATGGCAGGAGGTGGGACCGGGGCCTTCGGAGCGCTCGCCTCCACCGGGTTCACGATCGCCTGGGTGATCATCGTGGGACGGTCGGCATCCAGTGGGATGACCGTGCGCGTATTGCGCTCCACGGCGATGTCACCGGTCTCCGGGTTCAATTGGAACCCGGTGGCGATGATGGTGATCCGGACCTTATCGCCCAGGGCGTCATCCT
>JADLAI010000168.1 GCA_020848295.1 Flavobacteriales bacterium | reverse complement strand
TGGATCTCCTGCACGATGGTGCCGCTAGGCCGACCCACCGCTGCGCTGTTCACCTTGATGGAGTTGAGGCGATCGGTGCGTTCCAGCACACTGCTGCCCACGGTCTCGTACACATCGGCGAGTTGCGCGAGGGGCACGGTAGCGCCCGCGCTGTTGGTGATCATCAGGTTGCTTACGCTGTGTACATCGCGGCGGTCGCTCTCATCGAGCCGAACGTTGATCGGGTATTCATCCCCGGCCTCTTTGTACTTGTAGGCATCGTTGCCGCGGAATGCGGTCTGCACGGCCACGCCGATGTCGCCGCTGGTGAAACCCATGGCCGCCATGCGGTCCTGGTCCAGTCGCACTTTCACTTCGGGCTTGGGGCTCTTGGTGCTGAACTGCACATAGTCCGTGCCGGCCGTGCGTTCGGTGACGTCCTTCACGATGCGCGCTGCTTTCCACAGGCTGTCCATGTCCACGCCTTTCACCGCGATCTGGATCGGTGTTTGTGCGCTGCCGGTGATGGAGGTCTGGGTCACGGTCACCTTCAGGCCAGGGATCGCGCTCAGTTCATCGCGCACCATGGTGCCGAACTGTTCCGTACTCATCGCCCGTTGCTTCTTGTTCACGAGCTTCACGTTGATCTCCGAGAGGTTGGCATTGAAGCTTCCCGCGCCGCCGCCCATCTGCCCGCTCTGCTTGCCCACGTTGGTGAACACGTTGACCACTTCGGGGTGCTTGAGAATGATGCGTTCGGCCTGTTGGGTCAGCTGGTCGGTGACGCCGATGGCCGTTTGTGATGCCGTCTCGAGCTGCACCAGGAACTCTCCCCGATCACTTTGAGGAATGAAGGTGGCTCCAACGAAACCAGCGGGAATGAGTGCGATGGACGCGATGATGAGCACCGCGACGAGGCCGATCACGTAACGCTTGCGGCGCAGTGCCTTCTCCAACAGGTGGCCGTACCAGGACTGCAGCCCGGTCACGGCGGCTTCGAAGGCCAGGGAGAAACGGCCCCACCAAGTGTTCTTGTTCGGGTGCTCCAGTTTGCCCCAGCGCGAGGCGAGCAGCGGGGTGATGGTGAAGGCCACCACCAAGCTCATGAGCGTGCTGAACACCACCACGAGCGAGAATTCGCGCAGGATGTTGCCGATCATACCACCACTGAGCGCGAGCGGCAGGAAGACCACCACATCCACCAAGGTGATGGCCATGGCGGTGAAGCCGATCTCGTTGCGGCCTTCGAGCGCGGCGCTCCAGCGGGTCTTGCCCATCTCCAGGTGGCGGTAGATGTTCTCCAGCACCACGATGCTGTCATCCACCAGGATGCCTACCACGAGGGAGAGCGCCATCAGCGTCATCAGGTTCAAGGAGAACCCGAATACGTACATGGCGATGAAGGTGGGTATCATGGCGCTGGGCAGGGCCACGAGCACGAAGAGCGAACTGCGCAGGCTGTGCAGGAAGAGCAGCATGACCAGGCCCACGATGAAGACGGCGAGCACCAGGTCGAACATCACGGCATTGGCACTGGAGAGCGTGTACTGGCTCTGATCACTGGCGATGGCGTAGTCGAAGCCCGTGTCGGCGAGCTCGGTCTTCAGTTGTAGCATGCGGGCCTTCACGCCTTTGCTCACTTCCACGGTGTTGGCGTCGCTCTGCTTCACCACAAGCAGGCCAATGCCCGGTTGGCCATTGATGCGGTTGTACGTGGTGGCCTCGGCGAGCCCGTCGGTCACGCTGGCGATGTCCTTCAGCAGGATGCGCGATCCATCGATGTTCTCGCGCACCACGGTGTTGCGCAGTTCGTCCACGCTGCCGGCACGAGCTTCGAGGTTGATGGAGAGGCGATCATCCGCCGACTGCACGTTGCCCGCAGGAAAGGTGCTGCTGTTGGCGGCCACGGCTTGTGCCACACGGCCCGCACTGAGGCCGTACGCCTTCAGCTTATCGTTGTCCATCACCACCTGGATCTCACGTTGCTGCGCACCCACCAGCGTCACTGAACCCACGCCGCTCACGTTGCTGAGCATGGGCACCACCCGATCGTCCAACAGGTCGTACATCTCACCCGCAGCGAGGTTGCTGTTCACGCTCATGTTCAGGATGGGCATTTCATCCGTGCTGAAACGGCGTACCACCGGATCATCCGCGTCGTCGGGCAGCGTGGAGCGTATCTGGTCGATGCGGCGTTCGGCATCGCGTTGCGCTTCGTTCACGTTGGTGCCGGACTTCAGCGTGACGGTGATCGCGGAAACACCCTCCATGCTCGTGCTGGAGATCTTGTCCACCCCTTCGATCGCGCTCACCGCGTCCTCCAGCGGCTTGGTCAGCGTGTTCTGGATCTCCTCCGGCGATGCGCCGCGGTAGCTGGTCTGCACCATCACCACGTTCGCCTCGAACTTGGGGAGCAGGTTGTAGTTGAGCTGCTTGTAGCTGACGAAGCCGAAAAGGATCAGGGTGACGAAGATCACCGTGATGAGCAGCGGGCGTTTGATGGCGGTCTCTGTGATGCTCATGGTACCGGTAGTAGTAGGGTTGAAGAGTGCGAGCGTGCGAGAGTGGGTCCCTCGCACTCTTTCACCCTGTTACTTGTTCGCAGTATTACCTGTCACACGCACTTTGCTTCCTTCCACCAGGTTCAGCTGGCCGCTCACCACCACGGTCTCGTTGACCTGCAGGCCCTTGAGCACTTCCACACGGTCACCGGTCTCGCGGCCCAGCACCAGGTTGCGACGTAGCACGCGGGTGCCTGCGGTATCGCCCACCACCACGTACACGTAAGGCTCCTTCATGCCATCGCCCAGGGCGTTCTTCGGAATGGTGAGCATGGCCAGCTGGTCGCTGCCGCCGAAGCGCACGCTAACGAAGGTGCCGCTCTTCAGGGCGTGCGTCTTCTCATTCCCCACGGTCACCTCCACCTCGTAGTTGTGGCTCGCATCGCCGCGCGGACTCACGAAGGTCACCTTGCCCTGGAACGTTTCCCCGGGATACACCTCCGTGGTGATCGTTGCCGGAGCGCCCTCCTGCAAGCGGTAGGCGTCGCGTTCGCTCACGTACACCTTGGCCTTCAGCCGCGATACATCCACCACTTCCACCACGGCGGTGCTGGCGCTCACATACTCTCCCACCTCCACGTTCTTCGCCACCACCGTGCCGGCCACCGGGCTGATCACTTGCGCATCGCGCAGCTGCTGGCGGATCTGGTCCACCTTCACTTTCTGGTTCTCGAAGTTGTAATGCGCATCATCGTAGCTCGTTTCTGTGGCGGCCTTGCCGGACAGGAGTTCCCGGTAGCGATCATCGTCCTTGCGCAACTTTTCCAATTGCAGTTCGGCAGCTTGCAGTTCCAGTTGTTTCTGGGCCACATCCAGGCTACCGAGCACCTGGCCCTTGCTCACGCGTGAACCCAGGTCCACCTGCATGCTGGCCAGCTTGCCCTGCGCTTGCACCATCACCTTGGCGTGGTCGTGCGGCTCCAGGGTGCCGGGCACGCTGAAGGCCCCGTCCACCGCACCCATCGCGGTGGTGATGGTGTTCACGGGGATGGCGAAACCACTGCGGTCCACGGGTTGTTTCGCGGCGTCGAGCTTCTTCTTGTTGCCGGCCAGGCGAAGGCCGATGCCCAAGGCCAGTACGATGAGTACCAGGGGCAGGATCCATTTGCGTTTCATGGGGAGGATGGTGATGCGTTGTGGGGGGTCAGAGCGTGTTCGCGAAATCGAGCAGGGTGCCTTTGGCTTTCTCCAGGTCGATCACGGCGATGGATCGGTTGAGTACGGAGGTCGTCCAATTGTTGCGGGCTTCCTTCAGTTGGTAGTCCGCGTTCAGCAGGTCGCTCAGCGAAGCGAGGCCCTGTTGGTATTGCAGGTGGGTGTTGGCGAACACGCGTTCGGCCAGGTGCAAGTTGTCCTCATCGGTGCTCACGGTGCTGGTGCTGGAAAGCAGACGTGTATCGGCACTCATGTAGTCCAACTCGAAGCCGAGGTTGGCGTTGCGCTGCTGCTCGCGCAGGTTGGCCAGGGCGATCTCGCTTTGCTTGATCTGGCTGATGCGGCGCAAACCGCTGAACAAAGGCACGTTCAACTTCAAGCCGACGGCGGCGAAGCCGAACCAGTTGTCGTAGCTGGCTCCGAGTTCATTGCCTTGCGCCATGGCACCGTAGCGACCGTAGGCGCTCAGGGTGGGCAAGAAGGCGTTGCGCTTCCGTTTCAGGTCGATGCCGTAGAGCAGTTCGCTCTGCTGGTTGTAGCGGTAGCCGAGCAGCTTGTCCAGGGCGAAGGCGCTCGTGCTGGGCTGGTGCATGTCGGCCGCGGTGCGTACCGCATCGGCAATGGTCATCTGTTCCTGCACGGGCATGCCCATGGTGCGTTTCAACTGGGCCAGAGCTACCTCGTAGTTGGCCTGCGCCAGGGTACGCTGCGAGTTGATGTTGCGCTGGGTCACCACCACGCGGTCCACGTCCAGTTGCTGCACCACGCCCTTCTCCAGGCGCAAGCGCAGGATCGGTACCAGCTCCTCGTACTGCTTGATGTTCTCGTCCAGCAAGGCCACCTGCTCGCGGTAGGTCTGCACTTGCGCGTAGGCCTTGGCCACATCGTACACCAGTTGTTCCTCGGCCTGCTTCAGTTTGATCGCGGCCATTTCGCGGTTGGGCTTGTTGGCCTGGATGCCGTTGAGCTGCGCCACATCGATCAACACCTGGTCGGCCTGCACGCTGAGGTTGGTATTGAACTGCGTGCCGAACTGCACGGCCCGGGGTTCCGATCCGAAGGTGCCCGCTGGCAGTATGGTGGTCTGGCGCTTCAAGTTGTCATCCAGGCTGCCGGCGCCGTTGATCTGAGGCAGATAGCCTGCCACGGCCTCCTGCGCCACGGCATCGGCCTTGCGCTGGTCGTTGGCGGCGATGGCCATGGCCGGGCTGTGACTGCGGCCGTAGTCGATGGCCTGCCGCAGGGTGAAGGATTGTTGCGCTTGCGTGGCACCGGCGAACGCCAGCACGACCAGGGTGTGGAGAAGGCGGCTCATTTCGTGTCGTGGCTATTGGCGTTCTCGTGCATCACGTTGATCACCTTGAGGCAGGTCGCGAGGTCCTTGTCGCTCACGCCATGGAGCGCCTCGGCGAAGACCATCGCACGCAGCTTGTTCACCTTCTTGTGGATCTCAACGCCCGCCTTGGTCACCACCAGGTTCTTCCGGCGGCGGTCGTTGAGGTCCATCTGGCGCTCGATCCAGCCAGCCTGCTCCATCTCATCGAGCTGCCGCAGCATCACGCTCTTGTCCTTGGCGAAGTGGTTGGCCAGGTCGGTCTGCACCGCCCGGCTGTTGGTGAGCAGGAAATCCAGCACACCATATTGGCTCAGCCGGATGCCTGTGATGCTCTTGTCCATCTCCACGCCCACCAGTCGGATCAGGCTGCGGAGTGTGACCGGAAGTAGGCGGGCGAGTTCGTCGGTTGAGGTGCTCATGACAATGGTTGTTGATCGAAACGGTGCAAATATATCAATTGTTGCTTTTGGCAACTGTTAAAATACACCCCTATTCATTCCCATCCTCCATTCGCGCACCCGTCGGTACCTTTGTGAAATGTCGGAACGCCTCGGCATGAAGACACCCAATACCACTGAGGACCAGCGTGTTCCATTCGTACTTTCCGGTGGTGGCGCGCGGGGCTTCGCCCACATCGGGGTGCTTGAGGCCTGTGAGGAGGCGGGCTTGCTTCCCGGTGCCATCAGCGCCACCAGTGCGGGTGCCCTGATCGGAGCCTACATCGCGGCCGGTCTTCAACCGAAGGAAGTGGTCGCCCTCATGCGTACGTACGCGCCTGGGGTCTTCGGTCGCTGGCGTATCCTACGTGGGGATCGACTCACACAGAACCGTATTCGGGCCTTCCTTGAAGCCACCCTGCCCGTACAACGTATCGAACAGCTTGCCATCCCGTTCTTCGTGAGCGTAACGGACCTGACCACCGGACGACAATGTCTCTTGCATGAAGGCGACCTGGTCCCGGCCTTGCTCGCGGCCTGTGCGGTGCCCGTGCTCTTTCCGCCCGTGACCATCGGAACCCAACGCTATGTGGACGGAGGTCTTAGCAATAACCTTCCCATTGAACCCTTCAACGACCGGCGCCATGAGGTGGTCGCGGTCTATGTGAACCCGCTGGCCCCGCTCACAGGACGACTCTCGATGCGCGAGACCATCGACCGCACCTTGCACCTCAGCTTCCGCGAAGTGGTGGCACGTTCATCCGAAGGCTGCCGTTACTACATCGAACCTCCGGACCTCGCCTCGTTCGGGATCCTTGACATCCACCATGCCGAACGGATCCGTCGCATTGGGCGGGAGTATACCAGACAGGTCCTGGCTGGACGACCCTTGGCGTAGTCACATCCAGGGTACGGCTCATTCGGCCAACCAAGCACGCACGATCGTCAACACACGCTGTTGTTCGGCTGGTGTACCACGGTTACCCATGTCATTGTGCCCAATGCCCACAGGTGCCTCAAGGGTCATGTGGTGATACTTCGCCTCCTCCGGTTCGGGCAGAACGCCGGGGTCGGGCAGTTGGTCGTTCGAGCGCAGGCTGTACACACGGGGGTGCACGGTGCGCGGCAATGCGAGGCGCCTGTTGTCCAGCGTGATGAGCTTCTGGATCCGGTCCGGGTATTCGGTGGCGAACAGCACGCTGATGTCCCCACCATGGCTGTGCCCCATTACCGTGAGCCGTCCCAGGTCCAACTGCGGACAGGTGCGATGCAGGTGGCGTAGTACATGTGCCAGGTTGGCCACGCCGCGCTCCCAGCTCGGTCTGCGTGCTGCGCGGATATCGCCCTGCATCGCCAGCGGCGGATCACCGACAAGCTCGTGCTGCACGCTCACCACCACATGGCCGTCCTTCACCAGTGGCTCCAACAGCCAACGATACAGGAGATAGGTGCCGGGCTTGTTCTCGTTGTAGCCGTGACTGAAAAGGATCACCGGCGATCCGTCCATGGCCTTGTCCCCATGGCGGTAGATCGCGATGGGGATGGTGCGCTGACTGGCGGTGTCCAGCAGGGTGAGCGTGTCGCGCACCACATCATGCTCGGCGGTCACCGACTGTGCCGAGGTCAGGCTGATGTGGACCAGGCCCGCAAGGACGAGCAACGAACGCATGGTCCGAAGGTATCGCCTCGAGCGCAGCAGGCGCGACGATCGATCGCCCTATACTGTTCCTGGCCGCGAAGGATGTCGGTCGCTCCCTGCTGGCGACACGCGATCCGACCGTTTCCACTGCCGGCGGTGCTCGATCTTCTGCACGATCAGCAGCATCACCGGCACCATGATCAGCGTGAGGAAGGTGGCGAAGATGAGGCCGTAGATCACCGCCCAGCTGAGCGGGCCCCAGAACACCACGTTGTCACCGCCCATGTGGATGTGCGGGTCCAGTTCG